>WRIA01000037.1 GCA_009782975.1 Clostridiales bacterium | reverse complement strand
AAGCCAATAAACGCCTGCCAAACGGCAAATTTACCCTGGCGGAAGGCAGCCGTGCCATTAGCGGCGGTTTGTTGCTCTCCCGGGGCGATGTGGAAATAAACTGCACCTTCGAAAGCCTTATACAGCAAATGCGCGGCGAGCTTACGCCGCAAGTGGCTCAGATACTCTTTGCAGCAGAATAAAGCCGCCTTTATCCGGCTTATTTTTGGCTTTTTGTAAGAAAGCAGGGTAGGAAGGAGGGAGCCTTTTGGCCCCACACAGGGATGACCGGGATTATTGTTTTTTGACCACCCGTCTGCGTTCGCTGGAGGCACAAATGCTTAACCGCGAGCGTATGGAATTGATGTTGGAAGCCGGTAATACGGAAGAAGCAGCCAGGATACTGCAAGAATGCGGTTACGGCGAGATAAGCGATTTTACGGCCCAAGGCCTGGAAGCAGCTTTGAGCGCGGAAAGGGAAAAAACCTTTGCCGATGTGGCCTTTTTCGCCCCCGACCAGCGTATGCTGGATATATTTCGCATAAAATACGATTATCATAATGCCAAGGTGCTGCTGAAATCCGAGGCCTTGGGTCTGGATTCCCAACGCCTGCTTTCCGAAGCCGGGCGGTTGCCCTCGCGCCAGTTGGCCCAGGCTTTGCTGACTTCCTATTTTATCGGTATTCCGCTAAAATTGCAGTACGCCTTGGCGGAAGCCAGAGAAATGCTCGGCACCACGCGCGACCCTCAACTGGCCGATTCTTTGCTGGATCGCGCTTATTATGCGGAAATGCACGAACTGGCGCTGGAAACCGAAAGCAAGTTTCTGGAGGATTATGTTCGTGTCAGCATAGACGCGGCCAATTTAAAAAGCGCGGTGCGCAGTACGCGAATAGGCAAAGGGGCGGATTTTCTCCGTTCCATGCTGCATGAAGGCGGTACCGTAGATGTAACGAGGATCGTAGAGCTTATGGTTTCCGGCTCTTCTGTGGAGGATTTTTATGCCACGACAGGCTTAAAGGAAGCGGGCGCCGCCGCTCAAGCTGTAATTTCCGGCGGCAGTGCCGACGATATGACGGAATTTGAACGCCTTACGGATAACGCTGTTTCCGCTTATTTGGCCAAGGCCCGCTATGTGCCATTTGGCGAGCAGCCTGTAATCTTCCACCTGGCCGCCAAGGAAGTGGAATTTACCGCCGTGCGCATTATTATGACCGGCCTAGCCGCGGGCATTGCCCCGCAGACCATCCGTGAAAGGTTGCGTGAGATATATGTATAGTGTAGCGGTGCTTGGCGACAGGGAAAGCGTACTGGGTTTTAAGGCACTGGGCTTGGATGTGTTTTTTGCGGAGAACGCCGCCGAAGGCCGCGCGCAGCTTGCGGAATTGACCAGCGGTAATTATGCGGTGATCTATATTACGGAGACCCTGGCCGCCGAGCTTGCGGCGGAAATAGAACATAACAAGGATGCGGTAATACCCGCCATCATACTTATACCGGGCAAGGCCGGCTCTTTAGGTATTGGCATGAACGCCCTGCGCAGTTCCGTGGAGCGGGCCGTTGGTATGGATATTTTTGGGAATCAGTAATAATAAATTTAATTTATTATAGATAATTCCTGGAGGAAAGAAGGTTAGTATATGAGCAAAGGTACTATAGTCAAGGTATCCGGCCCGCTGGTGGTGGCCACCGGCTTGGCCGAAGCCAATATGGCCGATGTGGTGCGCGTGGGAGAGCAAAGGCTTATCGGCGAAATATTGAGCATGACCGGCGATTCCGCCGCCATCCAGGTCTACGAGGAGACCTCCGGCTTAGGCCCCGGCCAGCACGTGGAAACCACCGGTAATCCACTGGCTGTTGAGCTGGGCCCGGGCCTTATCGAAACCATTTATGACGGTATCCAGCGCCCGCTGGAGGTGATACGGGCCCAGACCGGCCCCACCATAACCAGGGGTGTGGAGACCCCGGCATTGGATAGGACGCGCCGCTGGGAATTCAAGCCCGTGGCAAAGGTCGGCCAGACCGTCATAGGCGGCGATGTTTTGGGAACGGTGCAGGAAGGCCCGGTGGTGGAGCATAAGATAATGGTGCCGCCGCGAATTTCCGGCACTTTGGAACACTTAGCTCCGGTCGGCAGCTATACTATTATGGAAAATATCGCCCGCATAAAGGACGCGGAGGGCAAAGTGCACGAGCTTACAATGCTGCAGCACTGGCCGGTGCGCGTGGGCCGTCCCTATAAACAAAAGTATCCGCCCAAGGTGCCTATGAGTACCGGGCAGCGTGTTATCGACACATTGTTCCCCCTGGCCAAAGGCGGTACCGCCGCCGTACCCGGCCCCTTCGGCTCCGGCAAAACGGTGGTGCAGCATCAGTTGGCTAAATGGAGCGATGTGGATGTTGTCATCTATATCGGCTGCGGGGAACGTGGTAACGAAATGACGGACGTGCTGCGGGAATTCCCGGAGCTTAAAGACCCCCGCACCGGCGAGACCCTTATGAAGCGCACGGTCATGATAGCAAATACTTCCGATATGCCGGTGGCGGCGCGGGAAGCCTCCATCTATACCGGTATCACCATAGCGGAATACTACCGCGATATGGGCTATGCTGTGGCGGTCATCGCCGATTCCACCTCCCGCTGGGCCGAGGCCTTGCGCGAGATGTCCGGCCGCCTGGAGGAAATGCCCGGAGAGGAAGGCTATCCGGCTTACCTTTCTTCCCGCCTGGCCCAGTTCTACGAGCGCTCCGGCGTGGTATCCTGCTGCGGCAGCGAGGAGCGCCAGGGTTCGCTTACCTCTATCGGCGCGGTCTCCCCCCCCGGCGGAGATACCTCCGAGCCTGTTTCCCAGGGCACCATGCGCATAGTAAAGGTGTATTGGGGCCTGGACGCTTCCTTGGCTTACCGCCGCCATTTCCCGGCCATCAACTGGCTTACATCTTACTCCCTGTATCAGGATTCCCTGAAGGAATGGTATGACGAAAACCTGGGCAAGGAGTTTATGCGCGGGCGGGAGCAATTCATCAGCACCTTGCAGGAGGAAGCTACCCTAAACGAGATAGTGCAGCTGGTGGGTAAAGATTCCCTTTCCGCGGGGGACCAGTTGACGCTGGAAGTAGCCAAGATGATACGGGAGGATTTCCTTCAGCAGAACGCCTTTATAGATGTGGACAGCTTCTCTACCTACGACCGCCAGGCCCGCCTTATGCAGTTGATATTGCATTATAATCAACTGTGCCGCGATGCTTTGCAATCCGGCGCCGCTTTGCAGGACTTGATCTCCATCTCCGTCCGCGAGACCTTGGGCCGGGCCAAGAGCGTACCTGCCGATCAGTATAAAACGGTCTATGATGAAATAAAGCGACAGATGGAAGCCGAGATAGCGCAGGCCGTCGCGAAGGGAGGCAGCAAGGAATGATACGCGAGTATAAAACTATTCAAGAAATAGCAGGCCCGCTTATGGTGGTGCGCAAGGTGGAAGGCGTAACCTATGACGAGTTGGCCGAAATAGGGCTGCCGGATGGCACTACCCGCCGCTGCAAGGTGCTGGAGGTAAACGGCGATAACGCTGTGGTGCAATTGTTCGAAAGCTCCTCCGGCATAAATCTGGCCGAGAGCAAGGTGCGCTTTTTGGGCCACCCGCTGCAACTGGGCGTTTCCGCCGATATGCTGGGCCGGGTATTCAACGGCATGGGCCGTCCCATAGACGGCGGCCCGGATATACTGGCCGAAAGCTACCGCGATATCAACGGCCTGCCCATGAATCCGGCGGCGCGGGATTATCCTTCCGAATTCATCCAGACGGGTATTTCCACCATCGACGGCCTTAATACGCTGGTGCGCGGGCAAAAGCTGCCCATATTCTCCGGCTCCGGCCTGCCCCACGCAAATCTGGCGGCGCAAATAGCCCGTCAGGCGCGGGTGCTTTCCGGCACCGCCAACTTCGCGGTGGTATTCGCCGCTATCGGCATCACCTTCGAGGAAGCGGAGTTCTTTGTGCAGGAGTTCCGCCGTACCGGCGCTATAGACCGCACGGTGCTGTTCAATAATCTGGCCAACGACCCGGCCATAGAACGTATCTCCACCCCGCGTATGGCCCTTACCGCCGCCGAATATTTGGCCTTCGATATGGGTATGCACGTGCTGGTCATACTTACGGATATCACAAATTACGCTGAGGCCCTGCGCGAGGTTTCCGCCGCCCGCAAGGAAGTGCCGGGCCGCCGTGGTTATCCCGGTTATCTCTATACCGACCTGGCCACTATGTACGAGCGCGCCGGTCGCCGGTTGGAAAACCCCGGCTCCATTACCATGATACCCATCCTTACCATGCCGGAAGACGACATAACTCACCCCATACCCGACCTTACCGGTTACATTACGGAAGGCCAGATAATACTCTCCCGGGAGTTGCACCGCCGCGGCGTTATGCCCCCCGTGGATGTGCTGCCGTCCCTTTCCCGCTTAAAGGATAAGGGCATAGGCGAAGGCAAGACCCGCGAGGATCATGCCGGCACCATGAATCAGATTATGGCGGCTTATGCCACCGGCAAAGAGATGAAGGAGCTTATGAGTATTTTGGGCGAGGCCGCCCTTTCCCCCACCGACCTTATCTATGCGCGCTTTGCCGATGAATTCGAGCGCCGCTATGTTACCCAGGGTTATGACGAAAACCGCTCCATAGAGCAGACACTGGCCTTGGGTTGGAAGCTTCTTGCCATGCTGCCGGTAACGGAATTGAAGCGTATTAAGCCGGAGATGATAGACAAATACCTGCCCAAGCAGGATAACTAAAATTCTAGCCGTCGTCATTGCGGCCCAAAGCCGCGATCCCCAGTGAATGCGTTATCTATGGGATTACGGGTAAAGCCCGTAATGACGAACAGTATTTCGGAGGTGCAACATGGCTGTTTCCAGCACCATAAAACCTACCCGCATGGAGCTTACGCGCCTTAAAAGGCGTCTTAAGACGGCGCGGCGCGGCCATAAGCTGTTAAAAGATAAGCGCGACGAGCTTATGAAAAAGTTTTTGGAGATAGTTAAGCAAAACCGCGAGCTGCGCGAGCATGTGGAGACCGGGCTGGCCAAGGCTCATGCCGCCTTTACCGTGGCCGCCGCCGTCATGTCCCCGGAAATGCTGGAGCAGGCGCTGCTTTATCCCAAGCAGAGCGTGGATCTTAGTATATCCTACCAAAACGTTATGAGCGTAAATGTGCCGGTTTACGATTTTCACATGAAAAGCGACGACCCGGGGGAAATATTTCCCTACAGCTTTGCCATGACCACCGGCGAACTGGACGCCGCTGTGGATGCCTTGGCACGGGTATTTAGGGATATGCTGCGCCTGGCCGAGGCGGAAAAGACCTCGCAACTGCTGGCGGAGGAAATAGAAAAAACACGCCGCCGCGTAAACGCGCTGGAATATGTTATGATACCTGGCATGGAGGATACCATACGTTATATCTCTATGAAGCTGGAGGAAAACGAGCGCGCCAATATAGTGCGGTTGATGAAGGTAAAGGATATGCTGTTGGCCGAGGCCCACGGATGGTGAGTTAAAGTATAGAAAATAGCGTTTTAAAGGAAGCCGCGTTTGTTACGGCTTCCTTTTTTGTAGTGTGCCTAAGTAAACGCCTATCAATTGCTTTTTTTGTAGACCGAGCACTCACGCTGCGCTCAGCACAGGCTCCGCGAAGAATCTTTAAGACCCTTCGCTTTGCTCAGGGTGACAATAGACCGTAAACCGAGCCGCGTAGCCTTCCAGGGTTTTGCAAAAGCAAAACCACTGGTATGCACGTAGGCAAAGCTGAAAATCGTAGATTTTGGCTTTGCCTCTGGTGACGAAGCAATCCAGAAGGTTTTTGTATGTCTTTTCTGGATCGCCACGCTTCGCTCGGTTGACGGTAAATCCAGGGTTGCCCCCCTATTTCTTCTTCCCGCGTCTTGCCAGCGCCAAGGCGTATTTTTCTATAACAACATTAAGGCCGCGCATAAACGGCACATAGACATCCTCCCCTTCCACCAGCGCCAAGGCGTTTATCATTTCTACCATACCTTTGTAGGATTCGTCCAGCAGAGCGCGGGCTTCCTTTACCTTTACGTCGCTTTTTAACGCTGTTTCGTCGAAACGGTCTTTAATAAGTTTGCCAAAGGCTTCGTTGCGGGCTTGCAGCTCCTTAGCCCAGCGTTCTATGCCCACGGCCTTTACATCCGCCGCGTATTTG
>WRIA01000036.1 GCA_009782975.1 Clostridiales bacterium | reverse complement strand
CGGCTTCCTCTGTTCCCGCGTTATCTGTAAGGCCCAGCATGGCGTTTATCTCGTCCTGCGACATATTAGAGCTCATCGTCTTCTTCCCCCTTGATAATATCTATGACCCTTATAGCGTAGTTCCTGCCTATAGTGCCCACCTGACCGTAAAACTTGGGTATATGCTGTACCTTTAATAATACCGGCTGCTGTGTTTTTTGGGTAAGGCGTATAACATCCCCCACCTGCAAATTGTATATATCCCGCACCGTGGCAGGGGTCTCGTCGAAATAAGCGGTAAGGGCTATAGGCGTGTGCATCAGCCGGTCGCTTAATTGCTCGGCGTGCTGTAAGTTTTTCTCGTCGTCCTCGTGGCTGGTGGAGAACAGCAGCAGGGTATTTAAGCTGCTTGCTATAGGCTCTACAGAGCTGTGGGGTATGCAAACACTTATAAGCCCGGAACTGCCGCCCACGGTAAGGTTAAGGGTGATTATGGCGCTGGCTTCGCTTAATCCGGTTATCTGGGCAAATTGTGGGCTGGTTTCTATGCGTTCCAGTTGCGGGGTCAGCTTTATCACTTTTTCCCATGCTTTTTCGAATATAGGCAGTATCTGTTTTACCACGTTTTGCAGCAAAGCCAGCTCTATTTCCGTAAACTGCTTGCCGTATTCCGATTCCACGCTGCCGCCCAGCAAGCGGTTTATAAGGGTATAGGCGGCTTCCGGAGAAATTTCCATAAGCACGGAGCCGCGCATGGGCGCTAAGCGCAGCACGGAAAGTATCACCGGTATGGGCAGCGAATTGTTGAATTCGTTGAAGGATTGCTCCTCCACGGAAAGCACTTCGCATTCACAGGTGGTGCGCATAATGCCGGAAAGTTTATTAGCCAATAATTGTCCGAAGGTCTGGAACACGATGCTTAAAGTGCGTATCTGTTCCTTTTGGAATTTTAAGGCCTTGCGGAAATCATAGAGCTTATACTCGCCGGTCTCTTTAGGTTTTTCGGGTGCTGCTTCCTCCTTGGATCCGGTTGCCAAAGCGTTAAGCAGCTCGTCGATCTCGGCCTGTGTCAGTATATCGGACAAAGTTGCCTCCCCCTACCATAAACCAGAGAATAGTGTATAGTTAATGGTTATTAAAACAATAATTACTGCATTACAAAATCGCGGAACCATAAACCAATTATGCCGTCTGTTTCAAATGTCTCGTTTAAGCCCTCGCATATCTTTATGCGCAGGGTCTCCTCCACACCGCTGGCGCGTATTTCCTCCTCGCCCATATCCCGCAGGATAAACAGTATAATATCCCGTACCTTGGATATATTTTCCTCCAGGGTAAGGGGTAGTTTTTTGTAAGCTTTATCGCCGCTTACCATTAGGACTAAGGTAACTTTAAGCAGGCGGTTGGAATCCTTTACATTGGTTACGAAATAATCCCCGGGAGAAAAGGTGACGGGGGGCGGTTCCGGCTTTGGCTTAAGCAGGAAAAAGTAGGCGGCCCCGCCGGCCAAAACTAATACCGCCACTACAAGGATAATGATTTTCTTCATAGTTTACGCCATCCTTTACTGTATAGTTATGCTTTCTATAACGAAATCCACACGCCGGTTGGCAGAGCGGCCCTCCACCGTTTCATTGGTATCAACCGGGTGGAATTCCCCGTAACCGGTAACGGATATCTTGGTAACGTCTATGTTGCCGGAATCTATAAAATATCGCAGCACGTTGGTAGCGCGCTTGCTGGAAAGATCCCAGTTATCCTCAAATTGAGCGTTATGTATGGGCACATCGTCGGTATGCCCTTCTATGCGTATCATGCCTATCATATCCATGTGATTGTCCAGCAGGCTTATAACATGATCCATAGTGTAGCGGAAGGCCGGCAGCAGATCGGCTTTGCCGGAGGTGAACAGCACGTTATCGGAAAAACGCAGGATTATGGTTTTGGTTTCGGGATGCGCTATAACCTGCGCTTGCAGCTCGTTGTCATCTATATATTCGGTGATGCTGGCCAGCAAGGCCTCGAACATCCGCATATCTTCCTCGCTGATCTTGCTGTTGGAACTTTCTACATCTTCCTCCGTGCGAAAGCTAAAGGGCTGTACGGGTGGCTCGGAGGCGGTATAAAAATCTATGGCCGGCATAGCGGAAAAATTTGCGCCGGAAAAAGAGGCAACTATATTTTGCCATTTGGTGATATCTATGGTGGAAAAGGCGAAAAGGAACACAAAGAAGGTAAGCAGCAGCGTAACCATATCGCCGTAGGTATCCATCCAATATGCGCCGCCTTCTTCCTCGCTGGAGCCGCTGCGGCGGCGAGACATTTTGCCCATAATATCATTCCTTTTTCAGTTATAGCAGGCATAAGCCACGGTAACCGAATACCGCTAACTAGTCCTGCGGGGCGTCCTGCGGGTTTTGTTGCTGGTTTTGCTGTTGGGCTTCTATAGCCTGTATCTGGGATACGGAGAGGAAGGCGTTTAGCTTTTCCCGGATTATGCGGGGGTTTTCCCCATCCTGGATAGAAAGCATACCTTCCAGCAGCAATTCCTTGCGCAGGCATTCCTCGTCTCCCTGGAATTTTAGCTTTTTGGCCAGCGGCGTAAATAACAGGTTGGCCAAAATAACGCCGTACAGGGTGGTTATAAGGGCTACCGCCATGGCGGGGCCCAGGGCGTCCGGGTCATCCAGGCTTTTAAGCATATTTATCAAGCCTATAAGCGTGCCTATCATACCGAAGGCCGGGGAGTAACTGGACATAGATGTAAGCACGGATTGCCCCTGGCTGTGACGCTCCTTTACCAGGGAAAGATCCGTCTCCATAATGCCGCGCACCAGCTCCGGGTCGGTACCGTCCACTATAAGCATTATGCCCTTGCGTAAAAAGGGATCGTTTTCATCGTTTACCACGTTTTCCAGGGCCAGTATGCCTTCGCGGCGGGCGATGTTGGCTATGCGTATTATCATCTCCACATCCCCGTTAAGATCCACATTATGCTGCTTAAAGGCATTGCCCATTACCTTAACAACGCTTGTAAGCACCTTCATGGGGTAGGAGACCACGGTGGCGGCGATAACACCGCCGATTACGATGAATACGGAGGGCAGGTTGATAAAATCCCCAACGCTGCCGTCCAGCATAATGCTGATAACAATAAATAGCAGGCCGGATATAATGCCTATTAAGGTCGTTTTTTCCACGCTACTTTAGCCACCTCCATTAAGCAGGCTTATACTTCTTCCGTTCGGTTGCGGTGTGGCGGCAGGGCCGGTACGCGCTGCCTAAATTCCACAATGCGGGAAATAACTTCCTCCGCCGATTCCAGCACCACGATCTTTTTACCCGATTCCAGAGAAATGACGGTATCCGGCGTTTCCTCCATAAACTCGATCTTTTCGTCGTTAACGTAAAACTGTTCCACCTTGTTTAGCCGTGTTACAAGTATCATCTTTTTACCGCCTTTTTGTTTTAAAGCAAGGGCGGGGGAGGAGCGTTTCCCCCGCCCCACTTGCTTAAAGCTGATATTGCGCCCGGTCTACAAACTGATTCGGGCAAGTTGTAGTGTTAAAAATGTTTGCGAAGTTAAACATTTTGTTTAGGAAGTTAAACATTTTATTTAGGAAGTTAAACTTTTTGCCTGCGCTTACCGTTTAAGGTTTATAAGCTCTTCCAGCAAGGTGTCGGAAACAGTTATGCTGCGGGAATTAGCCTGAAAGCCGCGCTGGGTTATTATCATATCCGTAAATTCGTTGGCTAGATCCACATTGGACATTTCCAGACCGCCGGCCAGAATTTCTCCGGAGCCTATTTCCCTGCTGTTGGGCAGGAAGATAGTAGGCTCGCCGGAGTTGTTGGAAACGCGGTAGTTGGTGCCGCCCGCTTTTTCCAGGCCGCTGGTATTGTTAAAGGTGGCAATGGAAAGATAGCCTATTATCTCTATTTCGTCGTCGATGTTTTTGCCGGAGACCACGCCGTTTTTATCTACGGAGATGTTCATATAACGTCTTTCGTTGCCGTCATCGTCCTCATAGGCTACCTTTATCCTGTTCAGGTCGTCGGGGATAAACGGGGTAGCAGGGTCATAAACAGGGGGTGCGGCAGTGGGAGGTTCGTCATCCGCAAAGCCCAGCACATAATAACCGGCGGAGTTTACCAGGTAATTTTCGTCGTCTATGTAAAAATTACCGGCCCTTGTATATAAGGTTTCGTTGGGGGTCTCTATTACAAAATAGCCTTCGCCGGAGATCATAAAGTCCAGCGGGCGGTCGCTGCGGGCAAAAGCGGATTCCGTGTGGATCACGTCTATGGCGGAAAGGATAACGCCCAGGCCTACCTGTATGGGGTTGGTGCCGCCAACTACCCCGGAAGGGGCGGCGGCGGAACGGCTGGTCTGGCTGAAAATATCCTGAAACACCACGCGGCTGGTCTTGTAACCCACTGTGTTTACATTGGCGATGTTATTTGCTATCACGTCCATGCGTGTCTGATGATTTTTTAAACCGGATACCCCGGAATAAAGGGAACGCATCATATTCTTTATCCCTCCAATTCAATTGATATTGTTTAAGATCATTTTTCCGGTGTTACTAGCATTTCCAGCAAACCGGAGTATATTTGCCCGGAACCTGTTTCCATACTGTTGGGCAGGTGGATATTTGCATCGCCGGAGTCGCCGGAAGCGATGTAGTTGTTATCGTCCAACTTGTGCAAGCCGCCGCTATTGCCGAAGGTAGCTACAGCCATGTATCCGATGACTTCTATGTCGCCGTTATCCTTCTTGCCGACAATTTTGCCGTAACTGTCAACGTATATTTCCATATACCGATTTATTACGCCATCGTCATTTTCGTAGCTTAACAGCAGCCTATCCAAACCGGCCGGGGGAGTACCGCCTGCCTCATACAGCGGCGCGCCGGGGTCAGCGGGGTTTTCCCTGTAGCCCTTAACATAATGGCCTGCGGGATCCACCAGATAATCCTCATCGTTGATGAAGAAATTACCGAACTTGGTATACATTGTTTCGTGGGGTGTTTCTATCACGAAATAGCCTTTCCCGGAGATCGCAAAATCCAGGGGCCTGTCGGTGCGCACAAAGGCGTATTCTTCCGACGGGGGAACCGTTGCCGGGGAGGAGGCGCTTTGGCGTATATCGAAGATGTGATTTACCGAAACTGTAAATTCCGTGCCGTCCGCGCCTTTTATATAGGCCTTTACTACATTGTCTATAACGGCCAGGCCGGTTACGATACCGCTTTTGTATTGGGGATCCCCGTTGTCGTCGAATACTACTTTTTCCTGCCCGTCCACGGTTTCCACCACATAAGCCTTAACGGTGCTGCCTATAAGATGGGCCGCGCCTACCAGCGGGTTATCCGGGCTTATGCTTTGCTTATCGAATATATCCGTTATGCGGGAAACAGGCACCAGATAATCGCCTACCTTGGCCCAATATGAGCCTTCCCTCTGCACCACAAACTGCACATAGCCGTCTATGTTGCGGCTTATGCCGTCGTCGCACATGATGTTGCTGGCGGAGACCAGCTTGCCCACCATATTATATGCCTGCATGGCTATCATGGCGGTACTCATGGCCTCCATCTGCTCCAAGGCGGAAAACTGAGCCAGCTGGGCTATAAAATCCGTGTCGGACATCGGTTCCAGCGGATTTTGGTACTGCATTTGCGCGGCCAGCAGGTTAAGAAAATCGTTCTTGCCCAACTGGGTCTTGCGCAAACGCTGGTCGTTTAAATAATCTTTATAATCGGCGCCCATATAGGTGTTGCCGATACCGTAGCTGTTAGCCATAAGCTTCTTCCTTTCCCATGTTTAGGCCCGGTATTCCACAGAGCTTAAACCCCAATCCGGGTCCACTTCCATTAGGGGCAGGTCGTATACGTTTTCCCAGGGAAGGCTGCCAAGAGCTTCTGCCGGTTTTATACGGGCATTTTCCCTTGAGGAGTTTTCCCGTGCTTTTTGCCCTTCGGGCTGTTGTTGTCCAAAGGCCTTATCGCTTAAAGCGGTATAGACGACCTCCACATTTTCCAGGTTTATGCCGCGCTGGGTAAGGGTATCGCTTAACCTGTCTATATGGGCGGCCAGCAGATTTCGCACGTTTTCGTTAGCAGCCACTATTTTGGCGGTAAGGCCGTTTTCCCCCAGGCGCAGGTCTATAATAAGCTTGCCCAGATGCTCCGGCTTAAGGGATATCTCCATATGCGGGCTGGCTTCCGGCAGCGAGACTATG
>WRIA01000035.1 GCA_009782975.1 Clostridiales bacterium | reverse complement strand
CGAGGGTTTCTTTATGACCCTTGACCCAAGCGGCAACATCAACTATACCCGGCAAGGCAATTTTTACCTTACCGAGATAAGCGGGGATATGTATTTGGTGGATTCCAAAGGGCATTTTGTGCTGGATGACGACGGCGCCCCTGTTGTACTGCCCGCCGGGGCCAGTTCCCTTGTTATAAACAGCATAGGGGATATCACCTTTACCGGCCCCGACGATTTTTCGGAACATGGCGGCGGCATAGGCATACGCTCCTTTACAGACCCGGATGGTCTTTCGGCGCGGGGGTATTCCTATTATCAGCCAACCGTAGCCTCCGGGGAGCCGGAAACGACCGAAAAATATAAGATACGCCAGGGCGTGCTGGAGATGTCCAATGTGGATATGGCAAGCGAAATGACGCGCCTTATACGCACCCAAAGAGCATTTTCTCTGGCC
Organism: Clostridiales bacterium; assembly: GCA_009782975.1. The sequence goes on along the minus strand of WRIA01000035.1, from coordinate 5,787 downwards.
AGCCGGGCCCTTACCACCGCCGACGACATGGAGGGCATAGCAAATAATATGCGAAGATAAAGGGCGGTATAAGGTCGTAAAATAACGGTTTTGAATAAGTTTATAAGTTTAAGGGGGTTTTGACCGGTGGATTTTATGAAATGCAAAATATGCCGCACACCGTTTTTCAGTTACGGCAGCCGCCTGTGCCCGCAGTGCCAGGATCAAATAGATACGGATTTTGTTACCGTGCGCGACTATATCTACGATAACCCCGATGCCGCCAGCGTGGAAAAGATAGCCCAGGCCACCGGCGTAAACGAAAAAAGCATCATCTATATGCTGGAAGAAAACCGCCTTACCGCCTCGGGCGCTTTGGCCTCTGCCTCCGGGCTGCGCTGCCAGGTCTGCGGCAGGAACATCAACACAGGCACCGTTTGCGAATCCTGCAAATCGGCGCTTTCCAAAGACCTGGGCGCGGCAGCCAACGCTTTAGACGGCAAAAAATCCAAAGGTTCCTCCACCATGGTGCGGGGCTCCGAACGCGATTCCCGTCTTATCTCGGAATACGGCAAGAAAAAATAAACTACTACCGATCTATCACAACGCAAAGCGAGGGATCACTATGAAAATCAACCCAATAGCAGGCCAAACGGCCATACGGGCCTACAAAACGCCCCGGGCCGGAACCCATGTAAACGACTTCATCCAATCCATGGATCAGGTGTCGCTTTCCGAGGAAGTTGTTTCCTTTTCCTCCACTATCAGCAAGATAAAGGAGGCTCTGGATACGCATACCCCGGAGGAGCTGGCCCATATCGAGGATATATCCGCGCTGATCCACAACGGCTCCTATCATGTAGAAAGCTACAATGTGGCTTCCAAGATAGTGGATGAATACATATCCGTTAATAAATAGGCTTGGCCGCCAAAGGAGATGCTTTCATGCCGGAGACCCATGCCGATTTTGAGGCTTTGCTCGGCCTGCTTGATATGCAGATGGATGTGAACCGGCAGTTATTGGAACTGTCGGAGGAACAGCGCCAAAGCATTATAAAAAACGATGTGGAAAAATTGGACAGCCTGGTACGGCAGCAATCGGCGCAGCTTAAAAAGTTGGCCGCGCTGGAAAAAAAACGCATTGCCGCCGTTGCAGATATACAGGCTGCCCTTGGCTTACCCAAAAAGCCCCTTACTTTGCGGGAACTGCTGCCCAGCGCTCCCCAGGATAAGCAAAAATTACTGCAAGACCTGGCGGAGGAGTTTTCGGCATTGCTTAACGGGCTTAAAGAGGCCAACGATACCAATAACCTGCTGCTGCAAACCAATATAGAACTTAACGAATTGATGCTATCCCTGCTGGCGGATAATGTTGACCCTTTAAACAACCTCTACGGAGAGGACGGCAAAACGGCGGAGGAAAGCCCTGCCGGCCCCAGCATCATAGATCATCAAATCTGAAGATAAAAGAGAGGAGCCTTTCCCATGATACGACCCACCTTCTACGGCATGGAGATAGCCAAAACAGGCTTGTTTATGAGCCAACTGGGCATGGATGTCACAGCGCACAATATCGCCAATGTGGATACGCCCGGCTATACCAGGCAAAGGGTGGTCACGCAATCTATAGACCCCTATAATGCCCTTTACCGCCTTAAGCCCCTTAATACCTATAAGGTCGGGGGCGGCGTGGAGCTAAAGATACTGGATCAGATACGGGACGAGTTTTTGGATATGCAGTTCAGAAACGGGCAGAGCGATTATTCCATGTGGGCCACCCGCGCCCAGGGCCTGCGCTATATAGAACCGCTGTACGACGAATTTTCCGGCGGCGGGCCCTTGCGCATAGCCATTACGGATCTGTTCAACGCTTTTTCCGAGCTTACACGCAACCCCTCCGACAGGGAACCGCGGGAGGTAACGCGCCAGGCCGCGATTACCATGATAGACGCCTTTCAGCAGACCTACACCAATCTTTTGGTGCAGCGGGATGTGCAAAATCAGACCGTTATGGGTACAGCCGAGGCCATAAACGACATCACGGATCAAATAACCCTGTTAAACAAGGCCATAAACAACTACGAATTCGATAACCCCATGCATATGGCCAACGACTTGCGGGATAAACGCAACCTTCTGCTGGATCAGCTTTCCGCCCTGATAGATATAGAGTATTCTCCCAAGGACGGCTATGTAAACGTAACGACCGCGGGCGGGCTTGTACTGGTGGACGGCTTGCACGCCAATAAAATAGTTCCCGTACTGGACGACGACCCCATTACCGGAGAAGCAGGTAATTACTACCGCCTGTTTTTGGTCGATCCTGATTCTATGTCAACAAAACCCGCCGATATCGACCCCGCCGACCCCACCACCTTCCTTAAAGAATTGAATATAGACAATGTAAAAGGCGGGGAGCTGGCCGGGCATTTTCAACTGCGGGATCGCGAGGACGCCGCCAACCCCGGCATACCGTATTTTATGAAGCAGTTGAACATACTGGCCGGGGCCATAGTAACGGAGATAAACAAGATACACCGGGAAGGCTGGACTTTCCCCGGCAGCGAAAACGGCATCCTCATAGATTCCCATACCGGCGTCGATTTCTTTGTGCCTTTCGATGCTTTCGGCAGCCCGCCGGATATCATCTGCGACTCAAGCGGTAAAGTCAACTTTAAGATAAGTGACGAAATACTGGCGAGCGTATGGAATATAGCCTGCTCGGACGAAGAGATAGTTCTGCTGGACTCCGAAACAGCCAAGGGCGGCAATAATAAAATTGCCTTGCTCTTGTCCGACCTTATCAACAGCACCACCTTAGACAATGTGGGCAATATATTTGGCTTTATGACTACCGTTACGGTGGAAGTGGCCGGAGCAATAAAAAAGGCCGACAGCATGGCCGGCACCATGGGTTCCAACCTGCTAAACCTGGACAATAACCGCACCTCCATCAGCGGTGTTTCCCTGGACGAGGAAATGACCAATATGATAAAATACCAGCATTCCTACGATGCCAGCGCGCGTATGATAACCACCATGGACGAGATGCTGGAAACGCTGATAAACCGTATGGGCGTGGTAGGAAGATAAGTTGATCGTCGATCATCGATAGTTGTTTGGGGGGTTTATTATGAGAATAACCAATTCCATGCTGGTAAGCAATTTTTTGCACGATTTGAATAACAATTTGAGCCGTATCAGCAAGCTGCAAACGCAGATGGCCACCGGGCGCAAATTTGCCAACATAAGCGATGACCCCATAAGCACCATGTACAGTATGCAGGCGCGTTTTAGGCTGGATAACCTGGCGCGTTATCAGGAAAGCGTTAAAATGGCCAAAAGCTGGCTTACCCAGGCGGAAACCGGTGTTTTTGACTTAAACGAGGTCTATAAATCGGCCTACGAAACCGTGATAGACGCCGCCACCGACGTGAAAACGGAAGCGGATAGAAGGATCATGGCGGAATACATCGGGCAATTGCGCGATCATGTGCTGCAGACCCTGAACTCCACCTTCGGCAACAAATATATCTTCTCCGGCTTCAACACCACCGGCTCTTATCCCGGCAGCGAGCTGGAACCGCCCTATTCGGTGGACAAAGCCACCGGGGATCTGTGGCTCAACGGGCTCAACCTTACCAGATATGTGCCTAATTACGACCCCGCCTACGACCTTTCTTTAAAACCAGGGGATGCCGGCTACGATGCTGTAAAAGAAAAGGCCTCTATGAGTGTACTTTTGCTGGCCGAAAAATTCGCCCAAAAGACCACGGACGGCTATGACCCCGCCTATAATATAGACCTGCCGCCAGAAGTAGATGATTTTGACCAGGCTAAACTGGACGCTTACAATGCTTATATTGCCGCGCGGGATCTGTATATAGCGGATTATAACGCGGATTTTGCGGCCAACGGCGCGGAATACCAGGCTTTGTTCGAAAAGCTGGAAGGCGAGCAGATAGAGTTCTGGGTAGGCACGGGCATAAAGATGGACGCTGTTTTAAACGGCATAGGCCTGGTAGGCACCGGGCCGGAAAACCTCTATTCCATGCTGGATAACCTGTACAACGACCTTATTAACGGCCAAACTGTGCCGAACATACAAAAATCCTACATAACACAACTGCAAAATATGCAAAGCGGCCTGCTGGCCAAATCCGCCGAGCTGGGCGGGCGTATGAACCGCCTGGATATGCTATCCAACCGCTACGAGATGGATTTTATCAACTATACACAGTTAAAATCCGACGCGGAGGACGCCGACCTGGCGGAGCTGATAATGAATTTTTCCATGGCCATGAACGTGTATAACGCCGCGCTTTCCAGCGGTGCTATGGTTATACAAAAAACTTTGGTAGATTTTATCCGCTAAATTTATCAACTTAAAAGGGATGGTGATCACTGTGCCGGATATTCCAAGGATACAAATAGAACAGCAGACCGCGCGCATCGGCATTCAAACCACCAATGCCAGGGTGGAGGTAAATACCAGCCCACGCCCTAAAATGCGCATAGTTACGGAACGTCCGCAAATGGAAGTAGAGCGCAAAGCCCCGGCCTTTAAAGTGGAAACACAGCGCCTGCGGGGGGAACGCCCGGTGCTTACCCGCAACCAGAATGCCCCGGCCAGGGTAGCCCCGCGCGCTAAAACACTGCGCCCGGGGGCGGATATAACATTGGAGGCCGAAAGCCTTGCCCCGGATACCACCGCCATAAACGCCCATGCCCTGGAGATGAACAAAGCCATCAACGACTACGCAACTTCCGTCGATACCGAAAGCCTGCACGGAAATATGCCCAGCATAGAATGGGAAGCAGGCTATATCAATATAACCTGGAGCAATGCACAGATGCAGATAGAGTGGGATCAGGCGGACTATATGCCAAGTTTTTCCGTGGAGCCACACTCGGTGGAGATATTCCTGCGGGAAAAACCCTATATAAAGATCACTATCTCTGACGAAGTGATAAACGCCATGTACGGCCCGCAAATGGACGAACAGGTGTAGGAGGAATATATGGAAATAGATACCTTGCGTTTCGGCCCTTTGCAGGTGGACGAAAAAAAGCTGCTGCGCTTTAAAAGCGGACTGCCCGGTCTGGAGGATTGCGCGGAATTCGCCATTTTACAGTTTGAGGAAAGCAACCCCCTGCACTGGCTGCAATCCACCCAAAGGCCGGAAGTTTGTCTGCCCATCATAAACGCCTTTGCCATCTGCCCCGGCTATGCCTTCGACATCAGCGACGAGGATGTGGAGGAGTTAGCGCTTAACGGGCCGGAAGATGTATATGTAGTAAGCGTGGTACTGATACCGGAGCGGGATATAGAGCAGATGACCGCCAATTTGGTCGCGCCCATCATCATCAACCACCGCAGCGGATCGGCCAAGCAGATCATTATAAACAGCGGGGAATACAATGTACGCTTCCCCGTTTTTCAAACTATCTGCAATCTTATCAAGGAGGACGAAGCGGATGCTGGTGCTCTCCCGCAAGATAAATGAAACCATACTGATCGGCGATGACGTAAAGGTAACGCTGCTGGCCGTCGACGGCGACAAAATAAAGCTGGGCATAGACGCGCCAAGGCATATCAAGATCTTCCGCGAGGAGCTTTTGCGCGCCACTATAGACACCAATAAGCAGGCGCTTAAAGCGCCTATGGTAACTTTCGACCTAAGCGCGCTGCGCGGAAAAAAAACGGATAAAACGCCCTGAAATATACAAATAGTTATAGCCACAAATATAATTGTAAAAATGTCGATAGATATATCGATCTTTTTATTTTTTTACATAGTATTTTTA
>WRIA01000034.1 GCA_009782975.1 Clostridiales bacterium | reverse complement strand
ATCGGCGGTATGGCAGGTGCCCGCGTACATATCCAAATGGGTATGCGCGTCTATAAAACCGGGAAAGACCATACAGCCCTCGGCGTCGTATTCCTCGGCTTCGGTATCATTTATTTCAGGGGCTATGGCCGCTATGCGCTCATCCTCTATAAGCAAATCGGCGCGCGTACAGCTTTCCGCTTTAACTAGCAGGCCGTTTTTTATCAATATTTTCATAAATGCCTCCTTGCAGGCTAAATTTCCGGTTTAAGCGCCGCGGCCAGTTCTTTGGCGGTTTTTTCCGGCAGCCCGCGGGATATTACCGAACCCTTGTTATCGAACACTATACCGGGATTGGCGCTGGCCGCAAAACCCTCCCTGGTGGCAAAAAATGTGGGTTTATCCCGGTAGGGCGCGCCTTCGTAGGGGCAAAACACGGCACAGTTGCCACATTCATTGCAAAGAGCGTCCATATGCAGTATCTGTCTTTTTCCGTTTAGTGTAAGCACGCGGTTGGCGCGGTTGGGGCAAACATCCACGCAACATTCGCAGGCCAGATCACAGCTTAAGCAGCGCCCCGGCTCCATAGTTTCCGTGGCCTTGCGTACCTTGCGCCGCCGCGCCGCCGCCGCGGCGCGTTCGTCTTTTTCTATGGTAGGTGGTTTCAGGCCGGTAACTGCTCCGGCTATGCGCCAGGCGTCGGCAATGGCCTGTGCCACGGTGGCCGGTCCGGCCTTGCCGTCTCCAGCCACATACAGCCGCGGTATGCTGCTTTGCAGGTTTTCGTCCAGACGGGGCAGGCCGTTTTTATCCAAGGCCAGCCCGGCCCGGCGATAGTATTCGCTATCCACCTGCTCGCCCACTGCGGCCACCAGGGTATCTACCGGCAAATCGAAAAATTTGCCTAAAGGACGCGGTTCCCGTCGGCCGTCCGGCCCCGGCAGAGAAAGCCGCATATACTCGCAATTCAACACGGCGTCCTGAATACCAACGGGCAAAGCCAGGGGATGAAGTTGTACGCCTTCGGTTAGGGCCAGCGCCAATTCCTCCGCTTCCGCCGGCATCAGGGCGCGGCTGCGCCTATATACTATATGCGCCTCCACCACCCCGGGCAGACGCAGGGCGGTCCGGGCCGCGTCTATAGCGGTATTGCCGCCGCCCACCACGGCCACGGAGCATCCCACATCCAGGGTATGGGGGCTTTGTTTGGCTTCGCGCAAAAAATCCAGCGCATTTATGCTTTCCCCGTATTCCAGATGCAGGCAGCCCGGAAGGGAGGCTCCCGTGGCCAGCACCACCACTGTATATCTTTGCAGCAGTTCCGCGGGGTTTTCTATTTCCTGCCCGCAGAAATACGCTATATCCGGATCCTCCAAAGCCTTCAAATCCCTTACAAGGGCTTCGTCCGGCAGGCGGAAGGCGGGTATAACCTGCCGCGGCAGGCCGCCTGTCTTTTCCGCGCGCTCGTAAACATCCACCTTATAGCCGCCGCGCCGCAGTAAATAAGCTGTAGAAAGCCCGGCGGGGCCTGCCCCCACCACCGCTGCCCGCCCCAAAAGGGCCGGCGGCAGGTTTTCCGCAAAACGTCCTTTTACAAGGGCCTCCTCTTTTTTAGGCAGGTATTTTGCCTGATAAAATGTTATTTCCGCATCCTCTATAGCTATACGCTTGCAGCTTCGTATCTGCAGGGGTTCGTCGTAATTGGCGCGGCGGCAAAAGCCCTCGCAGCGGTGAGGGCATATATACCCGGTTATGGAAGGCAATGTGTTGCGCCCGCGGATTATATGCGCGGCCAAAAGCTCGTCCTGCCTGTTAAAAGCGCGCAGATAAGCCGGTATGTCCTGGGTAAAGGGACATGCCATGCTGCAGGGCGCGCCGCCGCAATCCTCCAAAGGCAGCTTTCCGCCATTCTTTTTTCCGCTTAAACCAAGCTTGTGATAGTGGCCATCCGAAAGCGAGCGCGCCGCCAGTTCTTTAAGCAGCTTAATATTTATATGCGGCGGCGGCATGATGCCCGCGCAGGCTTCCGCTATATCCGTCAGACGGGTATAGCCGCCGGGCTTAAGCAGTATTGTGGCGCAGGTAAGGGGATAAAGCCCCGCCCGCAACAAGCCCGGCGCGTTTTCCGCGTCCAGCCCGCCGCAATAGGAGATAGGCAGCTCGCCGCCGCTGTTCTCGGCTAATTTGGCGGCCAGATTCACCGTTAGGGGATAAAGGGGCGGCCCGCTTAAATAAAGTTCCGGGGCGTCAAGCAGTTTATCATTATTCACCACCGGCAGGGTATTGCTTAACTTTAAGCCGAACACCAGCCCTTTTTCCATGCCTAAAGCCTTTAAACGGCCAAACATGGGCAACGCCTGCTCCATTTGCAGGTCATCCTTAAAATGACGGGGGTCTGTGCGCAGGCTGTAGCCAAAACGGTGCAGTACCCGCGACACAAAACGCGCCCCTAACAGGGTAGGGTTACATTTTATAAATGTATGCAGCCCTTTTTTCTCCAGCAGATAAGCTGCTATAGCCTCTATTTCCCCGGCCGGGCAGCCATGAAGGGTGGAAAGTGTTACGGAGGTGCTTAAGCGGGGGCTTATGCTTGCCAAAAAGGCTGCGTCGACCCGGTCGAAGCGGTGCAGGTTGGCCTGTGCCCATTGCGTACATTCGCGCCAGGCTTCGGTAGAGGAAGCGTTCTTTGCCCCTTCTATAAAGCTATCCACAGCGGCGCTTTTTATGCCCGCCAGGTCGTAACCCACGCTTATATTGAAGATAAAGCCATCCGGGCGGCCCAGATACCATTCCCTGCTTAAAAGGCAGATGGCATAATAGGCGCGTATGTATTCGGCCAAAGCCTGCTCCGGGGAAAATTCGCTGGACCACTCGGAGTTATATCCTTCGTCTAAGGCATATATGCAGGGTTTATTGATGCCCAGCGCCTTGCCGTACAGCTTTTGCACAGTTTTAAGCTCAAAGTAACGTCCTCCCGCCAGATAAGCGGTCACTATGCCGCCGGCCAGCTGGGTATGAGGACCGGCCGCCGGGCCCAGCAGGTTTTCCGGGTTTTGCCCGGGCAACACCGTTATGCCGCCTTCCTGCCCCATACGCAGCAATCTGGGCAGGCCCAAAGCGGTTTCCTCCTCCGCGTATTCGTTTAGCAACCCTTCCATAAATTGAGAAAAATTTTGCGGGCGCATAGTATCCGACATAAAGTCCTCCGTTATTTTTTTATTACATCCTTGCCCACAGTTTTTGGGCGGCTTTTTGCGCTTCAGCGCAGATCTTTTCTTCATCTATATTACATAGTTCCCCTTTATACAACAACAGCTGTCCGGCGGAAAGCACGGTGCGCACCTGCCGCCCGCCAAGGCCGAAAACGGCGTGACCGTCAGCGTTCGTTTCGTCCAAGGGGGTAAAAGGCTCATAATCAAGCACTATCATATCCGCAGCCGCGCCGGGTTTTATCTGCCCCAGCAGGGTGGAAAAATGCCGCGCGGCCAAACGCGGGTTTTGCCTGAACAGCATATCCGTGGCCAGAGAGAACCCGGAGTTGGTATCGTGTAAATGGTGCTTTTGCAGCAATTGGGCGGCCTTCATGCTTTCCAGCATATCGTGGGTATAGCCATCCGTGCCCAGGCCCAGCTTTACCCCGGCGGCTTCCATGGCGGTAAGGGGAGCTACGCCCACGGCATTGCCCATATTGGATTGAGGGTTATGTATCAGGGCCGTTTGGCTTTTTGCCAGTATGGCTATCTCTTTTTCATCCACATCTATGCCATGAGCCGCTATACTGTGCGGGCCCAGTATGCCTTCCCGCTGCAAGCGTTCCGCCACCCGCAGGCCATGTTCCTTAAGGCAATGATGCTGATCCTCCGGCCCTTCCGCCAGATGCAGGTGAAAGCCCGTACCGGCCGGGGCCGCGGCGCGGGCGGCGGCCAGGGTAGCGTCCGACACCGTAAAGGAGGCGTGCAGGCCCATCATACCGGCAAGGGCAGGGTTTTGTTCCTTGCGGCATTTATCCAAAAAGCGGGCGTTCTCCGCTACCGCTCTGGCCGCCGCCCCTTGCCCGGCCCGGTCGGATACCTCGAAGCACAGGCAGGCGCGTAAACCCGCCAGCCCCGCTGCCTCCGCTATTACGGAAAGGCTGCCCTCTATGGCGTTAAAACCGGCATGATGGTCAAAAACCGTGGTAACGCCGTTTTTTACGCAATCCGTAAAGGTGAGTAAAGCGGAAAGATATATATCCTCCTCGTTTAAGGCGGCGTCCAGGCGCCACCACAAATCATTCAATATACCGGCAAAGCTTTTAGGGGCATAACCGGGCAAATTCAGGCCGCGGGCAAAGGCGCTGTAAGCGTGCTGGTGCATATTTATAAAGGCCGGCATTATCAATCCGCCGCCCGCGTCTGTCAAGGCGGCGTCCGGGTAACGCCTGCGTATCTCCTGCTCCGGGCCGACCTCTATTATGCCCGGCCCGGCAAAAGCCACAGCGCCCCTTTCAAACCAGGGCCTGTCTGTGTCGCGTGTAAGCAAACGCCCATTATGCAGTATGCGCAAACTATTTACCCCCCATGATACCGCTAAAAAACTTTGCCATATTTTTTATCTGCCGTATATTTCTTCCCCATCCGGCAACCTTAAACCGGCCGCGCTTAAAACACGGGCGGCCTCCTCCATTTTATCCACCTTAAGAATATTAAGGGCTTTGCCCTTATTCGCGCCTAAAAAGGCGTAAACGTAATCCACGTTTATGCCCGCTTGCTCCAGTATCGTCAACCCGGCATTTATGCCGCCCGGCGCGTCCGCAACCTCCAGGGCCAGCACATCGGTCTCCCTTACGGTAAAGCCGGCCTCCTTAAGCGCGCGGCAGGCACGGTTGGGATGATCCACGATAAGGCGTAAAATGCCAAAATCCGAGGTATCGGCCACGGAAAGAGCGCGGATATTTACCTCGTTTTCGGCCAGACAGGTGGTAACCGCTATCAGGCGGCCCTTTTTGTTCTCGATAAAAACAGAAATCTGCTTAACGTTCATAGCGGTACCTCCAATTAAGTTGTCTGTTTACAGTAAAAAACATTTAACAACAGATAATATTTAATAAAAATCGATAATCAGCAGATATTGATAGTTTGCAAAAGCTAAATTTCTGTTGATATTTAAAGCAGCGTAATAGTAAGTGTTCATCACGGATCAGTTTTTTCCTGCCAAAACCGGCGCTTATAAAGAAGGTGTTTGTTTGAAATTATTTGAATATTTACGGGGGCTTGTATTTGCCGCGGGTTTTAGGTATTATAATAGCTGTATCGCATAAAGAAAGATAAATTTGAACAGGAGGATGATCTATGCCCCTTACAGACCCCAAAAACGTCGATTTAAGCGACAGCGCCAACCCTTTTATTGTGCCGGTCGGTATTTCCAACCGCCACCTGCACGTAAGCCAGGAGCATCTGGAGATGCTTTTTGGCAAGGGCGCTACCCTGACCAATATCAAGGATCTGACCCAGCCCGGCCAATATGCCTGCGATGAATGTGTAAACGTGGTGGGCCCCAAGGGTATGATGGAAAAGATGCGTATTTTAGGCCCGGTGCGCCCCCAGACTCAGGTAGAGCTGGCCCAAACGGATGCGCGCAAGCTGGGCATAAAGGCGCCGCTTACCAATTCCGGTCAGCTGGCCGGCAGCCCCGGATGCGTGCTGGTGGGCCCCAAGGGCTATGTTGTGCTGGAAGAAGGCGTTATAGTGGCTAAACCCCATATACATTTGCATACAAGCGACGGGGAGCGTTTAGGCATAACGGATAAAGAGATGGTGGATATATATTTTAAGGGGGTAAAAAGCGGGGCTATCTTCAATATTATGGCCCGCGTACATCCCGAATTCGCCCTGGACGTACATGTGGATACCGACGAGGCCAACTCCTTCCAGTTAGGCAACGATGCCAAGGCTCTGCTGGTAAAGCACGAATAAAAAAAGGGCGCGTAAAGCGCCTTTTTTTGTGGTTTGTAAAAGATCACCTGTGCCGCATATAAAACAACGGATGTTTTGCTACAGCCACTTGTTATTTTTTTTGCAGGAGGAAACCCCGCGTGAAGGTTTTTGCCTTATCCGACCCTCATCTGGCTTTATCCGCCCCTTTTAAACCCACCGAACCGCCCGATACCTATAAGCCCATGGATATATTCGGCCCGCAGTGGCAGGATTATTACGGCACGCTATACGACAACTGGCTGGATACGGTTAAAGAGGAGGATACGGTGCTTATGCCCGGGGATATTTCCTGGGCTATGAC
>WRIA01000033.1 GCA_009782975.1 Clostridiales bacterium | reverse complement strand
CCTCAGACCTACATGAATAACAGCGGCTTCGCGGCGGCGGCGCTTATGCATTACTATCGCCTAAGCCTGGCCGATGTACTGGTGATATGCGACGACATGGATTTGCAGCCCGGTAACTTGCGCCTGCGCCGCGAGGGCCGGGCCGGCGGGCATAACGGTATGCAATCCATTATAGAGCAATGCGGCAGCGAGCAGATAGCCCGCTTAAAAATAGGCATCGGCCACGGCTTTGCCGCCAGCGGGGCCGGTCATGTACTCTCCCGTTTTGCGGAGGAGGAAATGCCCCTTATGGCCGCCGCTTTTGCCAGGGCCGCCCGGGCGGCTATTGTCTGGGCCGAAAAGGGTATAGCCCAGGCTATGAACCTTTATAACGGCCCCGCGGAAGATTAAAGCAACAAATATGACAGGGTTGTCATAATATAGAGGCCAAAAGCCGGAGGATAGATGCCGGAGGACATAAAAGACCAGATTTACGGAAAATATGACAGGGTTGTCATATTGATAAAATACCTGTTAAACAATAAAATGTGACAAGGTTGTCACTTTTTATGACAGGGTTGTCACTTTTGTAAATTAAAAAGATGATTTAAATACTATTTGCGATTATTTTTAAACCAAGCACGATAGCCGGTCGTGCATTTTAGCGGTGCCAAAAAACAAAAGACGCGGATACAGCATAGCTATGCGCCGCCGCTTTTGCAAACGTTAAGGAGGCAATATGGAGGAATTACTGCAAATATGGCGGGAAGCGGAGGAATACGCGGCTATCCGCGGCGCCGTTAAGGCCGGGCAGGCGGCCAGCCTGACCGGCTTGCCCCCGGCGGCCAAGGCGGCCTTCGCGGCGGCGCTTTACTCCGAAGCGCGCCGCCCGTCCCTTATCCTAACAGCTCAGGAGGACGAGGCGCGCGCCGTATATGAAAATATCCGCCCCTTCCTGGGGGAGGAAGCCCTCTATTTTCCGGTGATGGAACTGCTGCCCTTCGAGGTCTGCGCGCGCAATATAGAACTCAACGCAGAGCGCATCGCCGTCCTTTCCGCCTTAAGCAGGGGAAAAAGACCTTTGGTGGTGGCCGGCGCAAGCGCTATATTACGCCGCCTGCCGCCTGCCGATATTTTTGCGGGGGAGCATATAAGCATTGGCCCAGGTTCGGTTATACGCCCGGCGGAGCTGGCCGCCCGGTTGGCCGAAATGGGCTACGAAAGATCAAGGCTTACAGAGATACCGGGTTCCTTCAGCCTGCGTGGCAGTATAGTGGATATCTTCCCTATAACCGCTCTTACCCCAAGCCGCCTGGAATTTTTTGACGACGAACTGGAAAGCATCCGTTATTTTGATCCGGCCAGCCAGCTTTCCGCAGAAGCCCTGCCGGAATTGCTGATCCCCCCTGGACGGGAGTTGCCCCTTAGCCCGGAAGTGCGCGTAAGGGCAGCAAAAGCACTGGATAAAGAAATGGAGCAGATGTCACGGGCTCTTGTAGGCCCGGCAAAAAGGCAGCTGCGGGAGACTTTTGGCCCTGTGCGGGAATATCTTGACCGGGGCATATGGCAGACAGGTATGGAAAGCCTGCTAACTTACTTTTACCCGGAGGCAGGCAGCCTGCTGGATTATTTGCCCAAGGACGATTGCTTGCTGATGCTTTCCGAGCCGGGGCAGATAAAGGAGCTTTCGGAGCAGCAACAGCGCGAAAGGGAGCTTAACTATTACGATATGCTGGAATCCGGCAAGCTGCTCCCTTCCTTCTATCACAATTTTTTGGGTCACTCCCAGTTGCAGGAGCAATTCGCCGCCCGCCGCCCCATACTGTTAAATCAACTGGAGAGCGGGCCAAGCGGCCTGGATGTTGGGGAGGCCCGGCATATAAAGGCGCGCGACCTGCCTTCGTATGCCCATGACCCCAAGCAATTCACCATAGATTGCCGTCATTTTGCCGCCGAGCGCCGCCGCGTTTTTATCAGTGCCAGCTCGGAAACGCGCCTTAAACGCGTTAACGAGATAATCCGCGACGCCGGCTTCCCGGCTGTGCGCATACTGCGCGCCGCCTTCAACAAGGGCTACGATAGCGAATCGCTTAAGCTGGCCCTTATAACAGAGCAGGAATTATTTGCTCAGGAGGGCAAGCGTAAGGCGCGCCGGCTGTATCACGGCGGAGGCAAGATAGAAAGCTTTTTGGATCTGCAACCCGGCGATCATGTTGTGCATATCACCCAGGGTATAGGCCGCTATATCGGCGTAGAGCGCCTAACGGTGGAGGAGATAAGCCGCGATTACCTGCTTATAATGTACGCGGGCGACGATAAGCTGTATTTGCCTGTTGATCAGTTGGATCTGATACAAAAATATATCGGCAACGAGGGAGCGGCTCCCAGGCTGTACAAGCTGGGCGGCGGCGAGTGGCAGCGTGTAAAGGCGCGGGTGCGGGCCAGCGTGCGGGATATGGCGCGAGAATTGCTGCAATTGTACGCGGCGCGTGCCGCAGCCCGGGGATTTGCCCTTTCGGCGGACAGCAACTGGCAGCGCGAATTCGAGGATGCCTTCCCCTACGAGGAAACGCCCGATCAATTGCAGGCCATAGAAGACATAAAGGACGATATGGAAAGCGTAAAGGTTATGGATCGCCTGCTATGCGGTGATGTGGGCTATGGCAAAACGGAGATAGCCCTGCGCGCGGCCTTTAAAGCTGTTATGGACGGTAAGCAGGTGGCTCTGCTGGCGCCTACCACCGTGCTGGCCCAGCAGCATCAGCGTACCATTACGGAGCGTTTTGCCGGTTATCCGCTGCGCTTGGGTTGCCTTTCGCGCTTTGCAACTCCCACGGAGCAAAAGAAACTGGTAAACGCCTTGGCCGCCGGGGAAATAGATATAATGGTGGGTACGCACCGCCTGCTTTCCGCCGATGTAAGATACAAGGATTTAGGGCTGCTGATAGTTGACGAGGAACAACGCTTCGGCGTGGCCCACAAGGAAAAGATCAAATCCATGCGGGGCAATGTGGATGTTCTGACCCTTTCCGCCACACCCATACCACGCACCCTGCACATGGCGCTGACCGGTATGCGCGATATGAGCATAATCGCCACCCCGCCGCAGGATCGCCGCCCCGTGCAGACATATGTGCTGGAATATCAGGAGCGTCTGATCCGCGAGGCGGTATTGAGGGAGCTGGCCCGCGGCGGGCAGGTCTATTTCGTGCATAACCGGGTACACAATATATACGAGCGGGCTACCGCACTGCAACAACTGCTGCCTAAAGCCCGCATCGCCGTGGCCCACGGGCAAATGCGCGAAAAGGAATTGGAATGTGTGATGATGGAATTTGTGGAGGAGGGCGCGGATATACTGCTTTGCACCACCATCATAGAAAGCGGGCTGGATATACCCAATGTTAACACGCTTATAGTGGATGAAGCCGACCATTTCGGGCTTTCCCAGCTTTATCAGCTGCGCGGCAGGGTGGGGCGTTCCGAGCGGCAGGCTTTCGCCTATTTTACCTATCGCCGGGATAAAGCCATAAACGAGACCGCACAAAAGCGCCTTATAGCCATCCGCGATTTTACCGAGCTGGGCGCGGGTTTTAAAATAGCCATGCGCGATCTGGAATTGCGCGGGGCCGGTAATATACTGGGGCCGGAGCAAAGCGGGCATATAATGGCCGTGGGCTTTGACCTTTATTGCAGGCTGCTTAAGGAGGAGATGGCTATACAGGCCGGGCAGGCCCCTGTAAGGGAGGAAGCCATAAGCGCCCAGATGGAATTGCAGTTGAACGCCTTTATCCCCAACAGTTATATAGAAGATAGCGGTCTTAAGGTAGAGGTCTATAAGCGGGTGGCTGCCTGCGAAAGCCTTGGGGAGGTGGACGATTTGGCGGCCGTATTGATAGACCGCTACGGGTCTTTGCCCGCCCCGCTTAATAATCTGCTGCTGTTAGGTAAGGTAAAGGCCCTGGCCAAGCAATTCGAAATACTTTCTATAATACAAAAACCGGCCCATATAGAGCTTAAATTTGCAGAAGGACACCCGCTTACCGGCAAACATCTCCTGCGTTTGCTGGTAAAATGGGAAAAACGGCTGGCCTTTGCGGATAAAAAGAGCTTCAGCATACGCTTGCATACCGGGGATATAGTCCAGGGAGTATCCCGCGTGGAATTACTGCTTAAATTGCTGGTAGAGCTGGAGGAAACGGTAAAATCAGCTTAAGTTCACAAGCTTTTCAATAATTATTTTAAATAATTTCAACAAGTTTTCAATCTTTTGCTTCCCAATGTTCTAAAAACGTGTTATAATGGAGAAGTTACAGTCACAATACATTTTGAAGGGACGGATACAATTGAAAAAGTGGTTAGTTTGTTTATGTCTGTTAATGCTGATAACGCTGGCAGCCGCCTGCGACAGCCAGTCTCCCGCGACGCAGCCTTCCGCGACAGCGCCCAACTGGACCGAGGTCGTCGGCTCCGTAAACGGCGCGGATGTTTATCGCTACGAGTATGATTACTATTTCAACACCTATTTCAACGAGTATTTCGGCAATTATTACGATTCTCTTATCCTCTACGAGGATGTCGATCTGCTGGACGAGGAAAGCTCCCGCGATTTTCTGGGCAACCTGGAGAATTTTGCCTGGAATTCTTCGATACAGGCCTCGTTGATCCGGCAAATGGCCGCCGCGGAATATGATCTTAGCCTGGAACCAATATATTACGAGGAGATCCTTTTGCCGGACACAGCGCTTTCCCTTAACACCAACCGTCTGTGGGCTTTGATCTATCCCTTTTTAGAGGAAGAGACGCGGGCCGCCAAGGGTGTCAGCGACGAAGAGGCCGAAGATTATTATAATGGGGATCCCTCCGCATGGGATTGCCGCAAGGTAGCGCATATAATCGTAACCGCCCAACAACTTATGGAAGAAGCGGCGGAAAACGAAGAGGGTATGGACTATGATGAGGCCGAAGCTGCGGCCAGAGCGCGTGCAGAAGATATTATAGCCAAGCTGGCCGCGGGAGAAGATTTTGCTGATCTGGCCGCCAGATACGGCGCCGATGGTACCGCACAAACCGGCGGCGAGATGGATTTGTATTTCAATGTTTATGGCGGCGGCATAAACGATCCGGAATCCGGCTTCGACCAGGATTTCGCCGCCGGGGCTTTCTCTCTTAACAATGTCGGGGATACCAGCAAGGAACCGGTGGAAAGCGCCTTTGGCTTCCATATAATAAAGCTGTTGGATAAAAGGGAAGGCTTTGCTCAGGTAAAGGAATTTGTGCTGGATACCCTGCAGTTTGTGGATAGCTATGAAGTAAACGAATACTTCTCCCAAAAGATGCAGGATATGGAAGATGCCGCCGACGTACAGCGCAATTTTGAATTCAGATACTACGTTGAACCGGAAGATGAACTTGAATAGAAAACCGGCATAATATCTGAAGCCAAAAGTTAAAAGCAAGCAGTTTTAAGCAAGCCGTTGACAAGACGGCTTGCTTTTCATAAAAATATGACAGGGTTGTCATAATATAGAGGCCGGATGCCGGAGGATAGATGCCAGAATGCCGGAAGATAGATGCCAGAAAACAGAAAAGACCAAGTTTCCGGCACAATATGACAGGGTTGTCATAATATAGAGGCTGGAAGCCGGAAGATAGATGCCAGAATGCCGGAAGATAGATGCCGGAGAACAGAAAAGACCAAGTTTCCGGCACAATACGACAGGGTTGTCATATTGATAAAACGCCAGCTATAATATAAAATATGACAACCTTGTCACTTTTTATGACAGGGTTGTCATATTTGGTATTTAAAGGGGTATTTTTTACCTTTTATTCCTGCGCTTCTTCCACCTGGGCTTCTTCTGCGGGAGCTTCTACGGCAGGGGCTTCCTCCGTTGCTTCCGCAGGGATCTCTTCTTCAGGGATCGTTTCTTGTGCAGGGGCTTCGGTTCCCTCTATTGGGGCAGTCTCTTCCGCCGGAACTTCTTCGGCCGCTTCTTCTGTCACGGGCGGAGCATCGGTGCTGTAAAGGGGTTCGCCTTCAGTAACCTCCGCTACCTCGGGAACTTCCTCCTCCTGGGGCAGGTTAGCCTTTATGGAAAGGCTCATGCGCTTGGCCACCGGATCCACCAACAATATCTTTACCTGTACCTCGTCGCCCGGTTTGACCACATCCTCGGTCTTTTCTACCCGGGCATGTGCCAGCTGGGATATATGCACCAGGCCTTCTACGCCCGGCTCTACCTCCAGAAAAGCGCCAAATGTAGTGGTGCGCATTACTCTGGCGTTTATAACGCTGCCTTCAGGGTATTTTTCCTTTACCACCGTCCAGGGGTTTGGTATAAGCTGTTTTAAGCCTAAAG
>WRIA01000032.1 GCA_009782975.1 Clostridiales bacterium | reverse complement strand
CGTCCTTGGGCGCAGGCCCCGTACCGTTATCATGTAAGGCCTCTATCACTATCTTATCCTCCCTATCGCTGAAAACCGGCAGTCCCTTTATCTCGCGCAGTATATCAGTATAATCGTCGTAGGGAAGATAATTGTTCGCCGCTACTATCTGCGACACCGCAAAACCCTTTTCTACCAGGGTAAGGTACCAGGGAAAGAAAAACGCCAGATTTAGAAAGATGACCAGGCCCGACACAGCTATCATCGTTATCAAAATTGCCTTTAAAAAACCCGCCATAAGCTACTCCACCCTCACCTTTAACAGTTGATCACTTAGATAGTCATCTTATCGAACCAGGGCACGATATTGTCGGTCCATATCGTATCTATCCAGCTTTCCATATTGCCGGTAACTATAGATACTATCAGACCGATGATGACCACGGCTGCCACTATAGCGGCTATCTGGCCTATGCCGAAATCCCCCCGCTCGTCCTTAACAAATATGCCGAAAGAGCTTTTTGCCTGTACAACAGCCATGCCCATTTTGGCGCGGATCTTTGCCGTCATGTCTTTCCCTCCCTTCTTGGTGGATTTTGATCAGCATAAGATTACCTCTATTGAAACATTTTTAATGCTGTCAACACGTTGAACAAAAAATATGTAAGTATATAGATGCCAAGTACAATAACCAATACAAGCTGTATGCGTCCGTTGCCGGCCTGCCTTTTGGCCAACTCTTTTTCCAGGGTATCCAGGCGGTAGGCATCTATCTCGTTTTTCAGATGATACATCTGCGCGGTATTGTCGTAGCCCCTTAGACGCGTTTCCATAACATCGCAAAATTTAATAACATAATGTATGGGGACCCTTTTCTTTAGCTGCTTAAGGGCGTATTCCTCGCCGTATTCCAGATTATCCAGCATAACACCAAGCTCTTTAGCCAATTCCCCCGTGGCGTTGGGCAGATAATCCTTTATAACGTCCGAAAGATATATATGCACCGTTTTGGAATACTGATAGTAAACCATGCTGTAAAAGGTGGGAAAGCTGCGGTCTATGCTTTTTTCCTTTGCCTCCGCCAGTTTTACCAGTTTATCCATTGGCCCAAGATAGGCCAGTACCGCCAGCACCACGCTGCCAAAGCCCAGCAAAGGGTTTACGACAAAGGCCGCGGCCCCCAGAATAGCGGAAACACCTGCCCATACCAGTTGCTTAAGGCGTATTTCCTCCGGCAGCTCCGCCATATCCAAACGCTTAAGCAGCTCGGTAGTTTTGGCGCGGGATGTTTCCGTCATAAGAAAATGCCCGTATTTTTGCAGAAAGGCTCTTTTTGCCCCCGCTTTTTGATGTTTTATCCGCTCTTTTTTTCTGGCGTTTATGTATTGCCGGGACCTTTTCTTTTGGCTTACCCCCGCGGACTTATATATGGGGTAAAGCAGCGTTTTTATAAGATAAAGTACCGAGCAAACAGCCAGTAACGATGCTAAAGTAGTCATTTATCCGGCACACCCTTATCCAAATCTCCCTGTAGTGCCTGGCAGCGGGCAAAGCTCAGACAAACCGTGCTTAAAAGTACCGTGTTTATGACCTTACCGGCGGTGGAGCCTATCATAAAGCTCTTGAACTCCGGCACCGTAAGGGCGTACAGGAAAAACAATACTATTATCAGGGTCTTTATCATAAAATCCCTGTTCATTTTGGAGAAAACCTTATCCTTTTTGCGGTTTATCTCCCTTAATATGGCATTGTCATCCACCACATCCAAAAATATATCCGCCATGCCTTTTCTTTCGTTGTATTCAAAGACCACGGCTTTTTTGGCAAAATTATCGAACTTAGGGCCTAAGCGGCGGTTAAGTATTTCCATGGCCTGACGGAAAGAATATCCGTTGTTCTCGCAATTATTTACGAACTCCGCAAAATGCTGGCGTATGCTTTCGCTTATATAATCCTCGCTTTCCAGGGCTTTTTTGATAGCCACAAAAACCCCTTCGTGGGCCAGCGGGCAAATTATATCCTCCGCGTCCATGATACTTTCCAGCCTTTCGGCCTTAAGGCTTTTGGATTGCATTATTAAGGCCGTGATGATTACAATAAACACGGAAACCGCCAGCGCAACGCTTAGGGTAAGGCTTTTCATAAACAGCAGCAGGGCAAAAACCAAAAACACAAAGGTAACGCACAGGGCGGAGGTAAAGCTTTCCAGCGTCAGCGGCCAGCCAAAATCCATTATAGCGGCCTCCACCACGGTGTTATACCTGGAGATAAGGTTTTCTTTGCCTTTGTGTATAGCCTCTCTTTTGCGCCGCGCTATATATCTTTGGGCATTACGCCTGTTTGCACCATCCAAAAGGCCGCCCAGTATATCCAGTGCAAACTCCCGCGCGCCCGCAAAAAAGCGCACATTGAACACAATATTTACAAATATAAAGGTTATTAGGGCCAAACCTAAAGCAAGTTTTACCTCAAAACTAAGCATCATCAGTATTCCTCCGTCTCATAATATACGGGTGGCTCTGTCAAAAACTCAAAACGGCTCTTTTTTATGCCGGATTTAAGCATTTTATCCCTGGTTTCCGGGGATATGCAGCCTACCCGCTTATGCCTGCCTATTATACGCAGCACCGCATGGGTTAACTCGTCCTCTTCCACATCCTCGTACTCAAAGGTATATATCTGGTTTACCAAAGGTTCCAGCCCTTCGGAGCCTGTAACTTCGGAAATAGAGGTGATTTTTCTGCTGCCGTCGGCCAGTTTTTCAACATATATTATAAATTTTATGGCATTGCAGATATTTCTTAGCGCCAGTTCCGCCGGTTCGCTGGATATCATAAGATAAGCCGTAAGAAAGCGCAGTATGGCTTTTTTATCGCCCTCGGCGTGCAGTGTGGTAAAAAAGTAATGTCCTGTCTGCGCCGCCCTAAGCGCCGTGGCGAATTCCCCCGGTGTCCTTAGCTCCCCCGGCCCTATCCAATGGGGGGATTGCCGCATGGCGTTTACCAGCAAATTTTCTATGGTGGCCGGGGAAGCGTCGTCATCGTCGGCCACGGATTCGTATTGCAGCACGTCGTTGATTATCCTGCCCTGGGCATCCCGCCTTATAAGCCTTAGCTCGGAGGGGTTTTCTATGGTGATTATGCGGGATAATGGGTTTATCTCCTGTACCAGTATTTCGTTTAAGGTAGTCTTGCCGCTGCCGGTCGGCCCCACGGTTATCCAGGAAAGATCCGCCTTGGGTATAAGGGATAAAAGCCGGAACATATTGCGGGAAAAAGAACGGGTCTGTATCATCCTTTCCGCCGTAACGGTTTTTTTGTTGAATTTTCTTACCACAAAAGCGGGCTGGCTGTAAGGGGATATCTCCGCGTGGGTGGCGTTTACACGGTATCCTTCCACCGTTCTGGCGTTTACCATGGGCGTTTTGGGGGTCAAACGCATTTTGGATACGCCAATAAGCTTCTGGATTATGCGCTCCATATGCTCCCTGTCGCTGAAGTGCTTGCCCAGCAGTAGCGTTTTTCCCTCGCTTTCCACAAATATCTGGTTAAAGGCATTGGCGCGTATCTCGTCTACGGCAGGGTCTTCCATAGCTTTGGTTATGGGGCCGTAATGGGTTATCTCGTCGGCCAGGGCTATCTTTAATCCGGCCAGACTGTCGAAACCATCCACGCTGAATAATTGCTTGTGTTCGGATCTGCCCGCCTGCTGCTCGTCAACGAATTCGTTGATATAGCCTATGGTCATTTCCCTTCTTTTGGCTGGGTCGTTTTCCCGGCGAAAGGCCTCGGTAGCCGCCCGGCTTACATAACGCTGGCACATATCCAGGGCTTCTTCAAAACTCAACCGCATATATTTACGGGTATCCGCGGCATTTTCCGCCGCCCCGTTAAAAAGAACGCTTTTTACGGCTTTTTGCTGCAATTCGCTGATAGAGGCGCGTGTAAACATCGTTTTATTCCCCTTTAGTTATTAGCGAACATACTTGCGATTATACTTGCTATTTCCCTTTTGTACAGGTTACTTGCCAGAGGATTGTCTTTTATATACAGCTTGCCCTCCAAAGCGTCGGCGGCGGCCCCTTTTACCAGCGGCAACCCGGCTACCACGTTTAACCGCAGCTTTTTGATAGTGTTGAAATCGTATTTTATATCCTGCATATTCATAAAAATTATATTGGCGAACTTGGCGGCGCTTATGCCCACCGATCCGGCAAAATCCAGCAGGCGCATGATATTGCTTACGGCGTCTATACGCTCGGAGGCTATAAAAAACCCCATGTGGCTTTGTTTCATTGCCCCCAGGCAAAACTCCAGGGGAGGGTCGTTGGGGATATCCAGTAAAACAATATCAAAGGTTTTTTTCAATACTTCTATAACGGCGCATACTTTTTCCAGGCCAAAATCGAAATATTCTTCCATAAGATCCTGGGGGCTGGGGGATAACAGATAAAGGCCCTCGTACTTGGTGGGCTTTACTTCCTCCCGCAGATCCGCTTTGTTGTCCTTTATTATGGCAAGCAGGCCGTTGCCCCGTTTGTTTTGCGGTATACCCAGGTACAGATATAAATTGGGGTAAAACACCTTTAAATCCGCCAGACAAACATTGTAGCCCTGCCGCGAAAGGGCATAGCCCAGGTTGCTTAGTAAAAGGGCGCTGTCGGTAAAATCGGTGGCGGGAACAAAACCGAACACACTGTAAAGCAATTTGGCAGCCTGCACGCCGGCATCCGGCATTTCCACCCCAAAGGCTTTACCAACCATATTGCCCACTATTTCTTTTGGTTTTCCAGCCATGTTTCTATCTCCTTTTGCAGTGTGGGCAGCTGATCCAAAATGGTGCTTTCTCTATCCCGCGGCAATATGGTTATCAAAATACCCTTGCTGCTGCTTTTATACTGCATATAGCGGTTCACTTCGTCGGGGGCGGCGGCCAGCGCCAGCGATTTGGGTACTATATTGCTCATAAAATCGCTGCTTTTAAGCAGCTTTTGGCGCTCGCTTTCCGGGTAGCGTAAAACCTCCCGGTAAACCTCGTATATGGAGTGGCCCTTGCTGTTAAGCATATCCGCCACCACAATGCTGTCAAACAGTATTTCCGTAACCTCTGTTTTGTCTTTTTTTGTGGGAGCCCAATAGCCATCTTCGTATTCGGGTTCCTCCTCTGCTTCTTTTTCGTATTTTATGCGTATGCGTATCTTGTCTCCGGGTGTAAGTATGTCGCCGCCGCTTTCCAGATAGTTGAATGGTATGGTAAGTATCTCTTTACCGGCTATTTCCTCGCTGTAGTATATCCATTCGTTTATCAGCGGTTTTTCCGTGGAGTATTCATCGTGATGCAATACCGCGCCATTACGCAAATAGTGCGTGGTGTATTTTTCCAGAACATCCTCTATATCCTCGGCCAGCACCATATCCCTGCCGTATTCCTTGCGGATGATCTGGTAGCTTTCCACGTTATCCCCGGTTATAACGGCTTGGGCGGGTATGCCGTCCCTGGCCTTTACCCGCAGAACCTCCACAGTATCCTTTGCGGCGGCGGCAGCGGTATGGATAAAGTAATAGGAACCGCCGAATACGGCTATGCTTATAAGCACCGCCACTATCTTTTTAAACAGGCTGCCGCCGGAGGGCATTTTTCTCTTTATTCTGGTTTTTTTTACCTTTTCCAGCTTCACTTACCTTAACCCCCTTATCATCCTAAGCAAAACATCCGTATAAGCTTTTTCCATAAGGGCATCGCTTTCCGCTATGGGTATATCCGTTTCCAGTTGGGAATCAAAATCCGGCGCGTAGGGTATAAAACCGGCCAAATCGAAATCTTTTTCCTGGCAGGGGGCGCTAAGTTCCCCAAGCAGTTCGCAGACCCGTTCCGGCGAAAAGACCTCCCCCGCCAGGGTAGAGCGGTCGTTATACTTGCTTACTATTATTCCGGATTTGCTTAAAAGCGACTCCATATCTTCCTTGGCAAACAGGTTTTGCAGGTTTCTTAATATTCCGGTAAGGGAATACAGGTTATTGGGTACGCAAAGACCAAAGCCGTCTACAAACATAATACTTTCCGCAAACCTGCTAAGTATCTTTAGTGGCATATCCAGCAAACACAGTTGAAAATGCTTTCTTAACACGGATAACATATTTACCAGCCTGGCGCCGTTATAAAAACGTTCCAGCAGCTCTTTGTCTTTAAAGGAATAGGAAAGGGTAGTTACATACAAGTTGCCCTTACAATAGGTATTAAGCTTGTGATCCTGCGGTTTGGCCAGGTTGCGTATAAGGGAACAGGCAATATCCTGATCTTTTGCTGAGTTTTCGTAGTATTCGCCAAAATACAGGTTAAGGGCGCGGTTGTAAACGTCCATATCTATAAGAAA
>WRIA01000031.1 GCA_009782975.1 Clostridiales bacterium | reverse complement strand
CGCAGCCGGTATAGCGGCCCGGGTACGCTGTAAACCACGGTGCGGGGCACCTTGCCCCGGCGCGCCGAAACGCTCCCGCAGGTCCTGCTTGCGCCGCTCCTGCCGCACCTTTTCCGCTTCCGCGCAGCGTTCTTCCTCTATATCGTCTATATGATGTTTTTTTCTTGTGTCAGTCGGTAGGTGCGGCGCTTCCGGCCCACTGCGGTAAGGCGGGGTATCGTCCGTATTATTGGCCTGTTGCCGCGCGGCCTCAAAAGTCTCCCGCAGCTGCTTTTGTATTTCCAGGGCCTGCTGCCGCCGGGTAGTGGCAGTACCTGGTTTTACCGGCCCGGTCTGGTTTTGGCCTGCCGCCTGGCTGTGGCCCGCATTTTTTCTGACCGCGCTTACTATGATCTTTATTATCCAAAATACAGCAAAGAGTATAACTATATCCATTACAACACCACCTTTAAGGAAAATATACAGGCCAAGGCTACCGCAAGCGGCATTAAACCCGATGTTTCACGTGAAACATCCATGTAGATATTTATGCACCTGCTACCGCAGATGGCATCAGCAAAAATGTTTCACGTGAAACATTAAGAGGCCGGGTCACTTTTCCTGATTTTGAGAGGCCGTACCCGCTATATGTTCCCGCATTTTGGTGTCGGAGACTACGTTCATCATATTATAATAATCCATTACGCCCAGCCGGCCGCTGCGGAAGGCTTCCGCCATAGCTTTGGGTACCTCGGCCTCGGCTTCCACCACCTTGGCCCGCATTTCCTGTACCGCGGCCATCATTTCCTGCTCCTTGGCCACGGCCATAGCCCGGCGTTCCTCCGCTTTGGCCTGCGCTATACGTTTGTCTGCCTCGGCCTGGTCGGTTTGAAGCTCGGCCCCTATATTGCGGCCTACGTCCATATCGGCTATGTCTATGGAGAGTATTTCGAAGGCGGTACCAGCGTCCAAACCCTTGGAAAGCACGGTTTTAGAGATGCGATCCGGATTCTCCAGCACTTCCTTATGGGTGGAGCTGGAGCCCACGGTGGTCACTATGCCCTCGCCCACGCGGGCTATCACGGTTTCCTCTCCCGCGCCGCCTACCAGGCGGTCTATATTGGCGCGCACCGTTACCTTGGCAATGGCTTTAAGTTCTATGCCGTTGATGGCCATAGCCGAGATGGTGGGTGTTTCTATTACCTTGGGATTAACGCTCATCTGTACCGCTTCCAGCACATTGCGCCCGGCCAGGTCTATGGCGGCGGCGCGCTCGAATGTAAGGGGAATATTGGCGCGCTCCGCGGCTATCAGGGCGTTGATGACGCGATCCACATTGCCCCCGGCCAGATAATGGGCCTCCAGCTTGCTTACGGGGGTAGCCAGACCGGCTTTATGGGCCTTTATCAGCGGATTTACTATTTTGGCCGGGGCCACGCGGCGCAGGCGCATACCTATAAGATCGAATATGCTGATGCGCACGCTGGCTGCCAGCGCGGAGATCCACAGACCCACGGGTATAAAGCGCAGAATAAGCATTAAAACTATAAGAGCCAGCACTACCAATACAAATAAGAATAAAATAGAACCTGCAAAAACATCCGGCATAAACAAGACCTCCTAAAATTTTTATATTTCCCGCACCACTACGCGGGCGCCTTCCACCAAAATAACTTCCACGCCGCTGCCGGCCTCTATAAACTCGCCGGAGGTTACAACATCCAGCCGCTTGCCTTCTATCTCGGCGGTACCGGCTGGCCGCAGCGTGGTAAGGGCCGTGCCGCGCTTGCCCCCAAAAGCCGTTAGGCTGTCGTTATGGGAAACATAGCCTTCCTTTGTCTCCATCTTATGGGAAAGTATCAGCTTGCCCCACACCTTGCGGGTCTTTTTATTTTTTAAGGTAAAGATTATTATAAGTATGGCCGCTATAAGGGAGCAGCTTAAGGTAAGCACGGCCTGACTAAAATCCGGCGAGGCCATTATAAGGCTGGTAAGGACGGATAGTATGCCCAATACGCCCGTTACGCCAAAGCCGGGTATCACGAATATCTCCAGCAGGATAAGGATAAGGCCCACCAAAAACAAAAGTATGGCGCCCACGCCTATATTGCCCACCCAAAAATGGCCGATAAAATAGAGGGCAAAGCTTACCAGGCCCACCGCCCCGAAAAGGCCGAAGCTGCCGGCCGTCGCTACCTCTATAACTATACCGGCTATACCCAGTGTAAGCAGTATACCGCTTATCCAGGGGTCGGAAAGCCAGCCGCCCACGTTTTCCTGAAAATCTTTTTCCGTCTCCACCACGGTGGCGGGCAGGCCGTATTCCTCTATCAATTCGGCACGGCCGGCGCAGATACTGTCGGCCATTTTATATTCCAGTGCTTGCGCGGCGGTAAGCGTAACCAACTGCCCCCGCTCGGTAAGGCCCTCTATTTCCATATCCGCATCCGCGAAGGCCGCCGCTATCTGCCCGTCGCGCCCCCGGGTTTCCGCCACGGCGGAAAGCTTGCCCGCCCACATGGATACGACCTTTGGGTCGGCGGTACGGTTAAAAAGGCGCGGCTCGGCCGCCCCTATGGTGGCGCCGGGCGACATCAGCACAGTCTCCCCGGCCAGGGCTATCAAAGAACCGGCGGAAAGCCCCTTGTTATTAACATAACAATATGTAGGCAAAGAGCTGTTAAGTATAAGTTCGGCTATATCTATGGCGGAATCTATATAACCGCCGTAGGTATCTATATCGAAGATTATGGCCGTGGCCCCGCCCAAAAGCGCCTCCTCGTAGGCCCGTTCCACGAAAAGCAGGTTGCCGTTATCTATATCCCCGTGTATGGGTATAACATATGTGGCGCCGGCGCCAAAGGCCGGAACACTTGCCAGCAACAAAGCTGTAAGCAGCAGCGTAAGCCACAAAGATACCCGTTTTAACTTGCCCATATATGTGTCCTCCCGTTTGGCCGCTAAAATATTATGCCCCAAACAAACCGGCCCGGTTATCGCTTTAGCCTGATTATATCCTTTTTTAAGGCAAAAGGCAATAAGCCGCGGGCTATTATCCCGCGGCTTTAAAAAAATATTTATACTGTAAAACTAATTCCATTTGCGCTTTCTGGCGGCTTCCGCCTTTTTCTTTCTTTTTACGCTGGGTTTTTCATAGTGCTCGTGCTTGCGTATCTCCGCCATAACACCGGATTTTTGGCATGTACGCTTAAAACGGCGCAAAGCGCTGTCTAAAGATTCATTTTTACCTACCCTAACCTCACTCACAATCTATCCCTCCCCTCGTGGAGCCGTAAAACCATTATGTATTATATATCAAAAAAGTGTCCGCGTCAACTATTCTTCTGCAAATCTGCCTAAAAACCGGCCGCCCAGCAGATGAAAGTGAAGATGAGCCACTTCCTGCCCGGAATCCGCCCCGCTGTTGCTTATTATACGGTAGCCGCTTTTGGCTATGCCCTCGCTTTCGGCCAAACGGCTGGCTACCAGGCATATGCGGCCCAAAAGCGCTTCGTCCTCCTTTTTTGCTTCGGCCAGAGAGGATATATGTTTTTTTGGTATTATCAGTATATGTACGGGGGCGCGGGGGCTTATATCTTTAAAGGCCGCTATCTCGTCATCTTCGTAAAGAAATTCGGAGGGTATCTGCCCCGCCGCTATGCGGCAAAAAATACAATCGTCCATATTGTTCGCCTCCCTTCCGCCATATAAAAAATTATGCAACGGTTATTATTCTTTGTTTATGATGATTTTCCTGCAAAGCCGTAAGCCGCAGGCAAAAAGTTGGCCAATGTTTCACGTGAAACATTACAAAAAACCTTTGCCGAAACCTATAGCTGCCGGTTTGTAGTAACGCAGCAAAACAATGTTTCACGTGAAACATTGTTGTTCGTCTTTTTCACTGAAAGGAGATGATTTTTTGGCATTGATCTACGGTTATGTTAGAGTATCGACAGCCGAACAAAAGGAGGACAGGCAAATGATAGCCATGTACGAA
This sequence comes from Clostridiales bacterium, assembly GCA_009782975.1. Next base: position 2,413 of record WRIA01000031.1, on the reverse strand, counting down.
CTGAAAATACCCGCCGAAAATATCTATACGGATAAGGTAAGCGGAAAAGACTTCGAGCGCCCCGCCTACAAAGCCCTTGCCGAAACGCTTACACCCGGCGACCTTGTTTACATCAAGAGCATAGACCGTTTGGGACGCAATTATGACGAGATACAGAATCAATGGCGCGTACTTACCAAAGAGCGCGGCGTTGACATAGCCGTGATAGATATGCCCCTGCTAGACACCCGCAACGGCAAGGATTTGATGGGAAGGTTCCTGGCGGATATAGTGCTTCAGACCCTGTCTTTTGTGGCGCAAAACGAGCGCGAAACCACGCGGAAACGGCAAGCGGAAGGCATAAAAGCGGCTAAGATACGGGGCGTTAGGTTCGGGCGTCCTATTATAAAGCCGCCCGATAATTTTGGCTATATGGTAAAGCAATGGGAGCGCGGAAAACTGCATATTGCGGAGATACTTACGCAAACGGGCTTAAAAGAATCCACGTTTTACAGGCGTTTGCGGGAACACAGGCTTAAGGGGAACAAACAAGGGGCTGTCAAATCGTAAACCTTTTGACAGCCCGTAACTATTACTATTATATATCATTTTTAACATATATTCAAGGCAATTGTGTAAATTTTCTACAATTTAGGTGTAAAATATTCCACTTGCTTCCCTCCGATGGGCTATTATCAAAAGGTTTACTTATTGACAGAAGCCTGCCGCCGACATAAACACCGGGGCGGCAAAGCCTTAACATTCCTTAACCGGCAAGGGGGTGAAGATATGGAAACCAACAGCGCAAAGGACAGCCCGGCATTTATAGACACGGGCTAAATTGACAACAAAACACGCAAAAAGGAGAACCGCAACTCCAAAATAAAAGAGGCTGAAAAAGCCGTACCTTAACGGCAGAAGATAAAGGAAAATAATTTATTTGGAGGAATAAGCAATGAAAACTAAAACCACAAAACTTATGGCGCTTGTCATCAGCGTCCTAATGCTCGCAACACTCCTGCCCGCGGTTGCTTTCGCGGCAGACGAGATTACGGTGAGTAACGAAGCGGAAATGCAAAACGCGATAGATAACGCATCCGGTCCGACAACGATTTACATCACAAACGATTTTACTATAATTGACATTACGCAATTCGAAATTCGAAATGGAAAAAATATTACGATCAAATCAACCGAGGGCAATAATTTTACGATAACACCAAGATTAGGTTACTTTCATTTTTATGTTGGTTTTGATTCGATATTGACGCTGGAAAACATTACTTTGGACGGTTACGGGGTTCGCGATTTTTCAAACAGAACCGGATTCGGCGGGGTAAATAATGCAGGCAGTCTTTTTATAGAATCAGGCGTTAATATCATTAATAATTTTACGCCAAACTGGGCTTCGGCAATAAATAACAACAGGGGAACAGTTACCATAAACGGAGGTAGTATTACCGGTAATACAATGGGTAGTTCAGGCGGTGCAATATATAATTATCAAGGCATCGTTAATATATTCGGCGGCGAAATATGCGGCAACGAAGCCGAAACTCCCGAATTGAACGGCGGCGGTATATATAACACTAATAATGGCACGGTGAATATATATGGCGGCGTAATCGAAAACAATTCACCAAATGATATCTTTAATAATAGTGGTAACGTAAACTATTTTACCAATCCTTGTGCTGATGGCCATAATTTCATAGACGACCCCGGAAGCGTGGATTACGTTGCTCCCACCTGCACTGACGCGGGATTTATGCCTACCAAATGCTCCGTGTGCGGCGAAGCTAGTGGCGACGGTTATGTAATCCCCGCGCTCGGTCACAGTTGGAACAGAGGAGTTGTAACGGTTCAGCCCACCGCTTGGTCTGATGGCGAAAAATTGTTCACCTGTAAGACCTGCGGGGAAACATACACAATCGTTCTTCCCAAACTCACCGTGAACGGCGTATCAGCCAACGCTTTCGTTGAAAAGCTGAACGGCAATATGAACAGCCTTACGATAACCGTTACCGAAATTGTTAGTAAAGCGGGGAGCGAAAAGCAGACCGAAGTGACCTACACGGTAACAATCTCCATCAGCAACAACGCGGCGGGAACATATCAGGTTGGCCCCTATAAGGTCTATGTTGATACGAAAGGCAACACTCAAATCCGCGAAATCCGTATTGTCGAGTAATTACGCTGAACGGCAAAGGTAATAAGCAATAAACAGAGACAATTGAAAAAAACGCGAAACCCGGCAGGTTCACTAAACTGAACCGCCGGGTTTTTTTGCTCCCTGTGAAAAAATGAACATTAAAAATACTGATATTTCTATTTGCCTTGTACATGAATATGATTATTATTATGTTAATAGGAGCCCGCACACCTCTCCGTCTATTAAAATGGATTTAATGACGATACATATTTGCCTGGAACC
>WRIA01000030.1 GCA_009782975.1 Clostridiales bacterium | reverse complement strand
AGTGTTGGCCGCGAAAAGCAACTTTTGTGAAGATGTACTGGCAGAGGCCCTTGCTTTGGTGCAGAGTTTGGATCCGCCCGGTGTGGCCGCGAGGGATCTGCGGGAGTGTCTGCGTTTGCAGATAGGCGCAAATGAACCGGAGAGGGAATTGCTGCGGGCGGTCATAGACCGTCACCTGCCGGATGTGGCGTCCAACCGTGTGCGGGCGGCGGCGCGCGCCTTAAAAACGACCGTTCCCCGGGTGGAAGCGGCATTCGATCATATACGCGGCCTTGCTCCCCGACCGGCGGCCTACTATAACGGCGGCGAGGCGGCGCCCTATATTACGCCGGATGTCATCATACGCAAGGTCGGCGTGGAATATCTGGTATTGCTTAACGACATCTTGCTGCCGCGCCTTTTTATCAGCCCGTATTACCTTAGGCCGGATTCACCCGCCTTGCGGGAAAGGGAGGCGGCCGATTATATAAAACGCGCCCTGGGGGAAGCGGAAAGCTTGCTGCGCAATATAGAAAAAAGGCGGCAGACCATATATCGTCTGGCTATGTTTACAGCGGAGCATCAACGCGGCTTTTTGGAGCGGGGCTTATCCGCGCTGTCCCCCTTAACGATGAAAGAGGCGGGCGAGGCGCTTTACCTGCATGAATCCACGATAAGCCGTGCCATAGGGGGCAAGTATGTGCAGACTCCCCGCGGCCTTTTACCCTGGAAGTTTTTCTTCCCCCGCGCTTATAGCGGCAATTCCGGCACAGCTTCCACCGCTTGGGTAAAAGAGCAGCTTAAGGAGTTGATAGCCGCGGAGGACAAGGCTCGTCCTTTATCCGACCAAAGCCTTTCCGTGATATTGGAGGAGCAAGGTCTTAAGCTGGCCCGGCGCACTGTGTCCAAATACAGGGAGGAATTGGGCATAGAGGCGCGGCACTTGCGGCGGCGGAGATAGGCGATAAAATAAAGGATTTGCCCCTTTGGTATAGAATGACCAAGTATAATAAACGAATATTTAACAGGTATTAAATATTAATAAGTTGGAAGTATTAATTGTAATCAAATATTAAATAAGTGTTAAATATTAACACAAATCAAATATAATTAGGAGGTTTTGCTATGGCAGTAAAGGCGGCGATAAACGGCTTTGGCCGCATAGGGAGACTGGTATTCCGTGCGGCGCTTAACGACCCTAGTGTGGAGATTGTGGCGATCAACGATTTGACAGGGCCTGCCACCAACGCGCATCTGCTTAAATATGACAGCACCCACGGGCAGCTTAAGGAGGAAATATCAAGTGGCGGGGATAACCTTACCGTGGGTGGAAAAATAGTTAAGGTGCTGGCGGAAAAAGATCCGGCTAACCTGCCTTGGAACGCTTTGGGCGTGGATGTGGTGATAGAGGCTTCCGGCAAGTTTACGGATGCGGAAAAGGCCAAAGCCCACCTTGGAGCAGGAGCAAAAAAGGTAATTATCAGCGCCCCAGCCAAAAACGAGGATATCACCATAGTTATGGGGGTAAACGAAAACAGTTATGATCCTCTGCGGCATAATATAATCTCCAACGCCTCCTGCACCACAAATTGCCTGGCCCCGGCGGCCAAGGTAATAAACGACAAATTCGGCATAGTAAAGGGCCTGATGACCACCGTACACGCTTACACAAATGACCAGCGTATTTTGGATCAGGAACATAAGGATCTGCGGCGGGCCCGTAGCGCCGGAGCATCCATCATCCCCACCACAACGGGAGCGGCCAAGGCTGTGTCTTTGGTGCTGCCGGAGCTTAAGGGTAAACTCAACGGCTTTGCTATGCGGGTGCCCACCCAAAATGTTTCGGTGGTGGATCTGGTGGTGGAACTGGCTAAAACCGCCACTGCGGAGGATATCAACGCCGCTTTGTCCGTAGCCGCTAAAAATGAACTGGCCGGTATTCTGTCCGTGTGCGAATTGCCTTTGGTCTCCACGGATTTTAACGGCGACCCCCACTCCTCCGTGGTGGACGCGCTTTCTACTATGGTTATAGGCGATAACTTAGCCAAGCTGGTGTTATGGTATGACAACGAATGGGCCTATAGCTGCCGTGTGGTGGATCTGTTGCTGTATATAGCCGCGCGTTTTTAAACAATTGTCTTTAAAAGGTATTCCCCGCCGATGGTGGGGAATACCTGCTTGCGCAAGCGTTTGCGCGAAGCGAGGGCTCTGGCGATCGATCGTTTACAGGAGGAGGAATATGGACGGATTTAGAAAAAAAACCGTGCGTGACGCGGATGTGCAGGGGCAAACCGTGCTGCTGCGGGTGGATTTCAATGTTAAGGTGCAGGATGGCAAAATAACCGAGGATGCCCGTGTACGCGCCGCCCTGCCCACAATAGAATACCTTATCTCCCGGGAGGCGGCCCTGATAATCATCTCTCATCTGGGGCGTCCCAAGGGCGTTGCAGATAAAAAATACAGTTTAAAGCCCGTGGCGGAGTTGTTGCGCCAGTTGTTGGGGCGGCCGGTGCTGTTCGCCGGGGGTTGCCTGGGAGCGGCCGTGGAAAAGCAGGCAGCGGCCTTATGCCCCGGCCAGATACTTATGCTGGAAAATTTGCGCTTCCACGAGGAGGAGGAGGAAAACGATCCCGTTTTCGCGGGGCAACTTGCCAAGCTGGCCGATATTTATGTCGACGACGCTTTTGGCATGGCCCATCGCGCTCACGCTTCCAACGAGGGGGTGGCGGAATACTTGCCCGCCTATGCCGGTTTGCTGCTGGAAAGTGAGATGAACAGCTTAAGCAAGGCCCTTGACGGGCAGGAGCGCCCCGTGGTGGCCGTTATTGGCGGAGCCAAGGTGTCGGATAAGATAGGCATGATAAAAAACCTGCTGGATAAGGTAGATAAGCTGCTGATAGGCGGCGGCATGGCCAATACCTTTTTGGCGGCACAAGGCTGCGATATGCAAGGCTCGGCCGTGGAAGAGGACAGGCTGCCCTGGATAAAAGAGCTGCTTTGCGGCGAGACTGCCGCAAAATTGGTTTTGCCAGCGGACGTGGTGGCGGCGGAAGCGTTTACGGCTGATTCCGCCCATAAGACCGTGAAGCCGCGGGATATCCCCGCCGGATGGCTGGCCCTGGATATAGGCCCGGCTACCCGGCAAATCTTTGCGGATGAGATAGCAAAAGCCCGCACGGTGGTGTGGAACGGGCCGGTTGGTGTTTTTGAGATGGAGCCCTTTGCGGCCGGCACCATGGCGGTGGCACAGGCGGTAGCGGATAGCGGCGCCTATTCCGTGGTGGGCGGCGGAGACAGCATTGCCGCTGTCAATCAGGCGCAGGTGGCGGAAAAGATAAGCTTTATCTCCACCGGCGGCGGGGCCATGCTTAAATTTTTGGAGGGCAAAAAACTGCCGGGGGTAGCGGCATTAGAAAATATAAATTAGAGGTCGAAAATAAGATGACAAAAAAAAATACGGTAAGGCAGCAGGTCTTGGCGGCTAATTGGAAGATGTATAAGACCTTGGGCGAGGCGCGGGATTTTGCCCTAAAGCTTTTGCCCCTGCTTAAAGAAAACTCCGCGCAAGTTATAATCTGCCCACCGGCCACGCTGCTTAACGAATTGCAAAAACAGTTTAGCGGCAGCGTGGTGGCTATAGGCGCGCAAAATATCCATTGGGAGGACGAAGGGGCCTACACCGGGGAGATCTCCGCCCTTCAGGCCGCTGATGCGGGGGCCGCTTATTGCCTGGCCGGGCATTCGGAGCGCCGCCGGTATTTTGGAGAGACCGGGCCGGTGGTGGCCCTTAAAGCGGCGGCGGCCCTTAAAGCCGGCTTGATACCTGTAGTATGTGTGGGGGAAAGCCTGCAAGAGCGGGAAAACGGTCTGGCCCTTACCCTTTTGCATGACGATATACAGGCTTCTCTAAAGGATATAGAGCCCACTACCCGCCTAATGATAGCCTATGAGCCGGTATGGGCTATCGGCACGGGCCGGGTAGCAACGCCCCAAGACGCGGAAGATGCCATAGCCCATATACGTGCTTCCTTGGCCGAAATATGGGGAAATGCGGCCCAAAAGGTCAGCATACTTTATGGCGGCAGTGTAAAACCGGATAATATAGGCGCTTTGCTTGCCTGCCCCAATATAGACGGCGCTTTGGTAGGGGGGGCTTCTCTTTCCGCCGCCAGCTTTGCCGCTATAGTAAACGCTGCCGGATAAAAAATGGCAGATACGAGGTAAAAAAATGACATTTGCGGGTAAACCGTTGCTGCTTATGATACTGGATGGCTGGGGTATGCCGGAGCATGGCCCGGCCGACGCGCTGGATACGGCCCAGACCCCTGTCTTTGACAGGGTATGGTCAGCGTATCCTCATACTACACTGGGCGCTTCCGGCCTGGATGTGGGGTTGCCGGAAGGTCAGATGGGGGACAGCGAAGTCGGGCACATGAATATCGGGGCGGGACGCGTGGTTTTTCAGGATTTTACCCATATAAACCGCGAGATAGAGGAAGGCAGCTTTTTTCATAACGCGGCCTTTAAATCGGCCTTCGCCAACGCAAAAGAGCCGGGCAAGGCACTGCATATCATGGGCCTGGTTTCGGACGGCGGCATACACAGCCATATAGATCACCTGTTTGCGCTTGTCAAAGCGGCCAAGCAGTATAAGGTGGAACGGCTGTTCATCCATTGTTTTACCGATGGCAGGGATACCAATAACGAGACTGCTCTGGAATATATCCTGCCCCTGGAAGGGCTGCTTGACCGCCTTAAAGTGGGGAAGATATCCACTGTAATAGGGCGCTTTTACGCCATGGATCGCGACAGACAATTTAAGCGCATACAACAGGCATATAATGCTATGGTCTATGGGGCGGGCATACCGGTGACAAGCGCGGAGCAGGCGATACGCCTTTCCTACGAGCAGGGCTATACCGACGAGTTTATCAAGGCCCATGTTGTTACGGATGAAAACGGACGACCTTTAGGGCCAATAAAAGACGGCGACAGCGTTATCTTTTTTAATTATCGTTCGGACAGAGCGCGGGAGTTGAGCCATGCTTTTACGGACAAGATATTCGAGCGTTTTGACCGCGGCGCAAGCCCGCCCAAAACCTATTTTGTTACCCTTACCGGCTATGACGACACCTTGTTCAATGTGACGGTAGCTCATCCCCCCCATTTACCCACTAATACTTTGGGACGCGTGCTTTCCCGCAACGGGCTGCGCCAGTTGCGCATAGCGGAAACGGAAAAATACGCCCACATCACCTTCTTTTTCAGCGGCGGTACGGAGAAGATAGATGTAAAGGAAGACCGCGCTATGATACCTTCCCCCAATATCAAGACCTATGACCTGCACCCGGAGATGAATGCCGCCATCATGACGGATATGTTGATAAGCCGTATAGAAAGCAAGATGTATGACGTTATAGTTATCAATTACGCCAACCCGGATATGGTGGGCCATACCGGAAATTTTGCGGCTACGGTAGCGGCACTGGAATTTGTTGACGCTTGCCTGGGCCGGGTGGTATCGGCTATGGAGGCGGCTAATGGTACGCTGATAATCACCGCCGACCACGGCAATGTGGAGCGCATGAAAGATAAGGACGGCCTGCCCATGACCTCTCATACTACCAGCAGGGTGCCTTTTATAATCGTTGATAACAGCCTGTGCCACTTGGAGCTTTCCGAGGGCAAGCTGGAGGATATAGCCCCCACCATACTGCAACTGCTGGAGTTGAAGCAACCGGAGGAGATGACGGGCAAAAGCCTGATAATGACCGGTCTGCAGGAAATCAGCCAGCCAACTTTATTTTAGATTTGGCTGGGATTTCAGCACCGCCTGGACCTTTGCTATGCTACAGGCTCAAAACTTCCCATTCTGCGCGGTATAGACGAAAATCTGCAAAAAACTTGCCGATGCCGCGGTAAAAGCGGTCGGCCGCCAAATATATTTTTTGGTATCCCTGCGGGGCACATTTGCAGCAACAAGATGTAGAAATAATTATACATAACGTGCAGCGCAAAATACTATCAAATATTTAACTTCCTAAACAAAAAGTTTAGATATCTAAATAAAATATTTAACTTTCTAAACATTTTTTAATTATATCAAGATGATGAAAAAAATGCCGGAGGTATAAATTTATGTGTTTGATAGAAGATATCCATGCCAGGGAGATACTGGATTCCCGCGGGAACCCCACGGTGGAGGTGGAGGTTTTGCTTAACAGCGGCGCGCTGGGCCGTGCTGCCGTGCCTTCCGGGGCTTCCACCGGCGCTTACGAAGCGGTGGAGCTGCGGGACGGCGGCCTCCGTTACGGCGGCAATGGCGTTATGCAGGCTGTAACCAATGTAAATACGATTATCGCCCCGGCCCTGACAGGGCAATGCGCTTTGGAGCAGGCAGCCATAGACACGCAACTGATAGCCCTGGACGGCAGCGAAAACAAATCCAACCTGGGGGCCAACGCTGTTTTAGGCGTATCA
>WRIA01000029.1 GCA_009782975.1 Clostridiales bacterium | reverse complement strand
GAAGGCTGGATTCGGGTTGCTCTTATCGGCAGGCGGCGGAAAAAGCCCTGCGCGCGGCCAGGGTGTTCGTGGCGGCCTGTCTTAAGGGAGAGCCTGCTCGCGGCCTGTATTACGAGGGCAACCTGGGCAGCGGCAAGACTTTTCTGGCCGCCGCCATAGCGGGGGAATTGCTTAAAAAAGGCTATCCGGCCCGTTTTGTGGTGGTGCCGGAGTTTTTGGAGCAGTTGCGTTTAAGCTATCGCGGACAGGAAATAAACGAATATGACGAAGCGGAGATAATGGGCGCCGCCATGTCCGCGCGTGTGTTGGTTTTGGACGATATGGGCGCTCATAATTCCAGCGAATGGACAGTAGGCAAAATATATACCCTGCTGAATTACCGTCTTAACTGCCGCAAACCCTGCATAATTACTTCCAACCTAAAACCGGCGGCCTTAGCGGAGGAATTGGGCCCCCGCGCCGCCAGCCGCATAAAAGAGATGTGCGACCGTTACATATTGCTGACCGGTGAGGATATACGTACCCGCAAGGAGGACGCAGGCAGCGGATGGCAGGTTTAAAACAAGGTGGGATAATCTTCGATTTTGACGATACCCTGGTATATTCCCACGAGCAGTTTTTGCTGGCGGAAAGTTCCTTTGCCGCGCGTATGTCGGAGCTTGGCCTGTACGACGAGGCTTTGCTGCCTGCCGCGCGGGAGCGGGATATATTAAATGTGCGCCGGGTCGGCTACATGGCCGCGGAGTGCTTTCCTTTAGCGCTGTTGCAAACATACGAAAGCTATTGCGGTAAATACGGCCGCGCGCCGGACGCGAATGAAATGCGCCTGCTGTTGTTGTTGGGCTGGCAGCCTTATGTAAACCCTCCCCGGGAGATGGAAGGAGGGCGGGAATTGCTGGAGCATCTGCGCTCGCCCGAAGGCGGCGGTCGGACACTGATATTATTCACTCAGGGAGAGCAGGAAATACAGCAACAAAGGCTGAATTTATGTAATTTAGCGGGGATGTTCGATGTTGTAAAGGTATCGCGGGAAAAAAATGACGCGGAGCTTATGGCTTTGCTAAAGGAACAAAATCTGGAACCGGCCTTTACCTGGTATGTGGGTAATAGCCTGCTGCATGATATCAATCCGGCCATCCGCGCCGGTTTGAACGCGGTACATCTTATAACAGGCGGTTGGAGTTACGAAGACGAAAAGCCCTGCGGCCCATACCACAGTATAAGTAATTTAGGGCAGTTTGCGGATATATTGCATAAAGCGGAGGTGGCGCGGTGAAGGTAGCGGCCATACAGTTTGCCGGAATACCGGCCACGCCCGAGGCCAACCGGCAAAAAGCCGCCGCTCTTATAAACGAGGCGGCGGATAAAGGCGCGCGTTTGCTGGTGCTGCCGGAATATTGGCCCGCAGGCTTTAATCCGCTACAGGTTCCGGATTTTGCGGAGACCATGCGCGACGCTACCGTAAGCCTGTTGCGGCGGCTGGCCAAAGAAAGGCAGGTATTCATAGTAAGCGGTTCCCTGGCCGAAAAAAGGGACGGCCGCCTTTACAATACTACGGCGGCTATCAGCGAAACCGGGGAAATAGCCGCCAAATACCGTAAGACCCATCTTTGCCCCTTAAAAGAGGAAGAGATTTTTTTCCCCGGAGACGAATGGACTATAACGGAATACTCCGGCCTGCGCGTAGGCATCATAAGCTGCTACGATGTTTACTTCCCGGAGTTTACGCGCAACCTGGCCCTGCGCGGCGCACAACTTTTGGCAATGCCCGCGATGGTCGAAAAAACCGCAGAGGAAGTACGTCTTTTGGCCAGAGCCAGGGCGCTGGAAAACAGTTGCTTCGTTATTATGGCCAATCAGGCGCTAAACGCGGCGGCCGGCTTATCCCTGATAATCTCCCCGGATGGCCGCGTACTGGCGGAGGCCGGGTCAAAAGACGAGGTGCTACTGGCGGAACTGGATATGCACAGCCTTGCCAGTGTGCGTGGTGAGCGCAATATACTTAACAACAGGCGCAATATTTTGGACGAGATAGATAATAGCCAGCTATAGCTATTACGGAAGGAGGCAGCTATGAAAAGGTTAGCTTTATTGGTGGTAGTGGTGAGCATTGCTTTGGGGTTGCTGCTGCACAGTTGCGGTAAAAGGAAAGAAACGGAACCGCCGCCGCCGGAGGACGATACGCCGCCGGCAGCGATAGACGAAATACCGGACGAACTGCCGGACGAGCTGCCGGAGCAGACCAACGCCCCTATTTTGGTGGGTTATGTGCTTAGGGAGGCTGTAAATGTGCGCGCCGCGGCCGCCACAGACAGCGCTTCTGTGGGTAAAGTTTCCCGCGGGGATATGCTGCTCATCCTTAAAAGCGGTACTATAACCGGCAGTAATGGCGGAACTTGGTACGAGGTACGCTTTGAGGGCAAAAGCGCCTTTATACACTCCGATTATCTGGAGACAAAGGAAATGGCGGAGGACATGGTGATATCCATAGGCTCTGTGGTAAATGTGGATAGCGTGCTTAATATACGTTCCGAGCCCAATGCTCAAAGCCAGCGGGTAGGCCGGGCAAATAAAGGCGATAAATTTGTGGTGCTTGCCCAGGGCGCGGGCGACGGCAGTTGGACTAAGGTAGAATACGAAGAAGGCGTGGCCGGTGTGGCCTACATAAAAAGCGAATACTTGAATGTGGTGCAGCAAATGCTCATCAATATGCTGCTGCTTTAGACGCTGTGCAAAAATTAAAAAAGAAAAACCACTTTAGCAATATGAGCAAAGTGGTTTTTTTGCGGGCATGGTAAAGTAGAGGTTCAGCGTTTTTCCGATAATATCTCCAGCCAGTACCCATCCGGATCCTCGATAAAGTACAGCCCCATCTCCTTGTTTTCAAAGCAGATACAGCCCATTTCCCGGTGATGCTTATAGGCTGCGTTATAATCGTCTGTTTTAAATGCTATGTGGGATTCGTTTTCGCCCAGATCGTACTTTTGCGGGTGATCGGAAAGGCAGGTAAGCTCTAGACTATAGCCGGCTTCTTCATTTTTTAAAAAAGCCAGTGTATAACCATCACCGGTTTTTCTTTTGTATTCCGTAAGCCCCAATGCTTTTTCGTAAAAGGTCAGGCTGGCCTCTATATCAGTGACATTAATATTGGTATGGTCTATACGAAAAATCATTTTTTGGCCCCCTTCATCAAATCTGTTTTACCGTAGCGGCTAACGTATGCATATAGCAAAGACCCGAAGCTTTTCCGTATACCGGATCATTCCTGTATAAGCAGGCAATTCTTACTTTTTAGCTTCTATTTTGGCAAGGATTAGTTTGGCGCATTCTATCTGATCGGGGATATTGCCGTGTTCATCCTGTACACGCCAGATATCCGGCGTAATTTCGTCCGCTATATATATTTGCCGGTCTTCGTCAAGGCCAAATTCGATTTTAAAATCTATAAGAGTCAGGCCAAAACAGTTTAATTCATTACGCAAAACATCGCCGACTTTTGCCAAAAGTTCAAGCAATTTATCGTATTCACCCTCTTTTAACAGGCCTTTCATTAAACAAAGCCTTTCACTTATAAGCGGGTCTCCCTGGTCGTCGTCTTTTAGTGTAACTTCCGGATACGGGGGATCAAAGGGTATGCCCTTTTCGATAGTGAATCTGCGGCACATACTGCCTGCCGTAAAGTAGCGCAGCACGAATTCAAGGGCAGGAACGGTGACATTGCGCACTTTCATAAGGCCCTGCTCGATATCCGCGCCCAAATAATGCGTGGGTATGCCGTTTGCTTTCATTATTTCAAAAAAATATTTTGATATGGCAAGCCCGGTTTTTCCTTTGCCAAAAACGCTGCCGCCCACAGTATTGGAGCCGGGATCAAAGACACCGTTTTCGCCGGTGGCGTCATCTTTAAAAAATAAAAAATAATCGCCGGTCACTTCATCGAAAAGAACATTTTTTGTCTTGCCCGAATAGATAGTTTTCATGATTTTCCTCCTTAATATAAATACCGCAAATATGAGTGTCCTTATAGGAAGCTAAATCCTATAACGACACTCATAATGGTACGCCCGACGGGGATCGAACCCACGCACCCGGCTCCGGAGGCCGGTGCTCTATCCACTGAGCTACGGGCGCAAGAGCATTTGCAGGTCTTATTTTATCTCAACCCAGGCCGGATGTCAATTATTTTCTCCCATTCTTATGCCGCGCAATACGATACGGCATCTTTTTCTGGCTCCGGTTCCGGCCGCCGACCTCTATCTTGGCAGGATAATGCGGTTTTATTGTAGAATCAGTTATAGTCAAGGCACAAAATATGTTGGCTTTGGAGGGCGCATTGCGTGATAATATTGGGCATAGACCCCGGCACGGCCATTACAGGCTATGGCCTTATAGAGGCCATCGGCAGCCGTTGCCGCTTGCTGGATTACGGCTGCATTCGCACCACGCCCGGCTTATCTGCGCCCAGGCGCCTGGAAAAATTGCATAGCGGTATGATGCAACTGCTGGCGGAGGGCAAGCCGGAGCAGGTGGCTGTAGAAAAGCTTTTTTTCAACCGTAACGCCACCACCGCCATACCGGTGGGGCAAGCCCGCGGCGTACTGTTGCTGGCCTGCGCGCAAAATGGCCTGGATGTGGCGGAATACACGCCTTTGCAGGTAAAACAAAGCATAGTGGGCTATGGCCGCGCCGAAAAACATCAGATACAATTTATGGTAGCGCGGCTTCTGCAAATGAAAGCGCCGCCTAAATCCGACGACGCAGCCGACGCGCTGGCTTTGGCGCTTACCCACGCACAATTTTTGCTTACAAGGGTCTTGCGGGGTGAGAGCGCTAAAGGGGAGGACGTATGATAGCTTTTGTACGCGGCAATATATTTGCCGTAAACGAGGACAGCCTTATAATAGAAATGGGTGGCCTGGGTTTTTTGGTCTTGGCCCCGCTGAAGCACATAAACCCCCGCCCTGTTATAGGCCAGGAGATAATGCTGCACACGCATTTACAGATACGGGAGGATGCCTGGCAGTTGTACGGCTTTTGCCAGGAGGAGCAACTGGTATTGTTCAGACATTTGCTGGCTGTTTCCGGCATTGGCGCAAAGACAGCCTTGGCAATAGTAGATAATATAAGCGCCGGTAATATAATGCGGGCCCTGGCCGAAGGCAATTTCGATCTGTTTTGTCAGGTGCCGGGAGTAGGTAAAAAGACGGCTCAACGCCTGGTGGTAGATTTGAAGGATAAATTTGCCCTGCCTTTTGGCCAAGCCGGTGCGGGGGATGGCATGGGCCTTTCCGCTACGCTTAACACAGCTATGCCTTCCGCCTATGGGGATCTGCTGGCCGCTTTGGAACAACTGGGGTATCGCGGGGCGGAAGGCCGCGCTTTAGCCTTACAGGCTTACAAAAACCTGGGAGAAAGCGCACTACCGGCTCAACTGGTGCAGGAGGCTCTTAAGCTGGCCGTTCAAGGTTGATCTGTTTAGTAAAACAGTAAACAAGTAATCTAATGCATAATAAAAGTTGACCTTTTTGTTGAGGGCTAAAGTGTGTCAAAAAGGATGTTGACCTCTATATTGTTATGCGCCTTGCTGTTATTGCTGGTTTCCTGCAATAATAGCGGTGTAAGTGAATACGGGGAATACGAAAGTGGCGATACTGCCTATTTAGCTGAAGAAAACATATTTACCAACGATTTAGCGCCGGAGGCAGAAGTCAGCAGCTATAATACGGAGAATGATATGCGTTTTAGAGATGGTTTGGCGCGGGTTTCTAAGAACGGCAAATATGGCTTTATAGATGAAACAGGCCAGGTGGTTGTGCCTGTTGAGTATAATAGCGCAACATTTTTCAGCGAAGGTTTGGCTTGGGTGCAAAAAAACGGGAAGTGGGGCATACTGCAAATAGTCTATTAAAGGCATCTGTTAGGTACAACGCAAATGTAGTATCTTGGAAAATAAAAAGAGGATGTGTACAGCGTGGAAGAAGAAAGATTGGTATCTTCGCAGCTAAAGCGGGAGGATTTGGAAAACGAATGGCATATCCGCCCCGCTTCGCTCTCCGAATATATAGGGCAGGAGCAGGTAAAGAATAATATCGCTGTATTTGTGCAGGCGGCGCTTATGCGTGGCGAGGCACTGGATCATGTGCTGCTGTACGGGCCGCCGGGCCTGGGCAAGACTACCCTGGCCAACATCATTGCCGCCGAGCTTAACGCCAATATCCGCACCACCAGCGGCCCGGCTTTGGAGCGCCCCGGCGACCTGGCGGCCATCATCACCAGCTTAAGCCCGAGGGATATCTTATTTATAGACGAGATACACCGCCTTAACCGCGCCGTGGAGGAAGTTCTGTACCCGGCTATGGAAGATTATTGCCTGGATATCATCCTGGGCAAAGGCCCCAGCGCGCGTACCCTTAGGCTGGATCTTCCGCCTTTTACCCTTATCGGTGCCACCACCCGCGCCGGTATGCTTACCGCGCCCTTGCGCGACCGTTTCGGCGTTATCTGCCGTTTGGAATATTACGGCGAGGAAGATTTGCTTAAAATAGTGCGCCGTACGGCAAAGCTGTTTGCCGTGCCGCTGGAAGAGGCCGGGGCGCGGGAGATATGCCGCCGCTCCCGGGGCACGCCGCGCATTGCCAACCGCCTGCTGCGCCGTTTGCGCGATTTTG
>WRIA01000028.1 GCA_009782975.1 Clostridiales bacterium | reverse complement strand
CTGCGCTCAGAATGACGCGATGACGGTCGGTGGAATATTCCCCGTCGCGTTTTTGTAGGGACCGTCGCCCTAAAAAATCGTGCCCAAAAAATCTTCTTGAATATGACATACTGTTGTCATATTAACCATGATATACTAAAAAGCGGTGTAAACTATATTTTGTAAGGAGGATATTTTAAATGAACATAGAGGTAACGGAGCTAAAAGCTGAGACAGCGGTGGCAATAAAGAAAATATCGGCAACTATGGACGATATAGCGCATATAGCCACCGACGGGCTGGGAAAAATTTTTGCTTACCTGGCCAAACAAGGCGTGCGGATAACGGGTGTTCCGTATCTTGCTTATTCCAACGGTAGCGCGGATTATACCAGCTTTGACGTGGAAATGGGTATTCCGGTCGCCGGAGAGGTCGATACCGAGGACGGGTTTTTTATGAGCAAAAACTGCGAAGGCAAGGCAGTATGCGCTATGCACAAAGGCGCATACAAGGATATTGATGTTGTTTACGCTGCGTTGATGGAATATCTTGCAAAAAATTCTCTGGAATCGACAGGTGTGTATTACGACTATTATATAAATGATCCCGCCGATACGCCGGAAAGCGAACTTTTAACAAAAGTGGTATTTCCGGTAAAGTAATTTTGGTTAAGGTTTACAATATGTCGGGAGGAAACGCTATGCAAAAAAAAGCTTTGGTAATAATAGATATTCAAAATGATATAACAAAAAATTACAAGGACATAATTGATAATATAAACAGGGCTGTAGATTGGGCGGTTGATAATGATATCCATATCGTTTATATAAGGCACGAAAATCTGTCGGCGGGTACAAGGACTTTTAAACACGGTACACGCGGGGCCGAATTAGCTTCGGATCTTAAAATAGCATCTGAAAATGTTTTTACAAAATACAAGGGGAACGCGTTGACCAGCGAGGCTTTTACGGACTTTATAAATAAAAATGAAATAGGCGAGTTTTATATTACCGGGGCGGACGCTGTAGCTTGTGTTAAATCTACCTGTTACAATTTGCTTAAGGCAAATTATAGTGTTACTGTTTTATCGGATTGCATTACCAGTTATGATAAAAGAAAACTTGATGAAATGCTGCTATATTATGAACGCAAAGGCAGCAAAATAATTAGTTTAAACGACCTGTTAGATAGTTGATAAGCACTTTGCCTACAGCGGCCCCTGCTTTACAAGCGCACTGTTTCACGTGAAACATTGGCCTTGCGCGCTACCGCAAACCCGCAGCTATAGGTTGTGGCGGAGGGTTTTTTGTAATGTTTCACGTGAAACATTCGTGAAACATCTATGTTTCACGGGGCCGGGGGAGTATGTTTATATAGGGTATGGGGTTTGTGAAAAAGATAATGTCAAAAATAGAAAAAATACCTTCGGTCATCTGGGGCAAAGGATCCGACAGCGTATATATATATATGTTCACGGCAACCGGTCGCGCAAGGAGGAAGCACGGGGTTTTGCCGAAATAGCGGAACAAAAAGGGTTTCAGGTACTAAGCTTTGATCTGCCGGAACATTGCGCCCGCGTAAACGAAGGCTATCCCTGCGTGGTCTTAAACGGTATACGCGACCTTAACATAATTGGCGGGTATGCTAAACAGAACTGGGGCGGCATCTACTTGTATGGCAACAGTTTAGGCGCGTATTTCAGTTTGCTTGCATACAAAGAGTTTCCGCTTAAAAAATGCCTTTTTCTTTCTCCTGTACTTGATATGGAACGCTTGATACAAAATATGATGAAAACGTCTGACATAAGCGAGCAGGAATTGAAAGAAAAGCAAAAAATCCTTACGCCAACGGGCGAAACACTTTATTGGGATTATTATTGCTATGTTAAAGAAAACCCTATACTCAAGTGGAATGTACCTACGGCTATCCTTTACGGTTCGGAAGATAACCTGACCGAACGAAAGACAGTAGAGAGTTTTACAAAGCGCCACAACTGCGCCCTAACTGTTCTTGCAGGCGGGGAGCATTGGTTTCGCTCTAAACGGCAGCTTGCTTTTCTTTACAAGTGGGTCGAAAGTAATATGGGTATAGTATAAGCGTACTACCGTAAGAATGTTTCACGTGAAACATTGCCCGGCGCGCGCCGCAAACCGGCAGCTATAGGTTATGGCGGGGGGTTTTTGTTATGTTTCACGTGAAACATAACAAAAATGTCTTTTTTTCTGGTACAACCCGCAACCCCATTTTTATAATTTAGCGGATAATATTCTTATAATTTAGCGGATAATATTCTTATATTTTAGCGGCTATTGTTCTTGCAATTTAGCGGATATTATGATATGCTACGTTACATGAATGTGAGGTGGCAATATTTTGGAATACTATAAAAGGTTTGCGGATAAATTGCTTGCCGAACGATTGCAAAGTTCCGGAGCTATATTGATTGAAGGCGCAAAAGGCTGCGGTAAAACAGAAACCGCGAAACGGGTAGCGGCAAGCGTTGTTCGGTTCGACGCAGATGAGCAAGTTAGAATCAAAATGCAAATAGACCCAAAAGCCGTCTTGGCCGGCTATACGCCGCGGCTCCTTGACGAGTGGCAGGAATATCCTCAAATATGGAATTATGTTAGGCGAGAGGTTGACGAACGTAAGCAAAAGGGGCAGTTCATACTCACCGGGTCCGCGACGCCGGATGATAAAGCAAAGCGTCATTCGGGCGCCGGCAGGTTTTCCACTATAAAAATGCGTCCAATGTCTTTATTCGAAAAGGGCTGGTCTACAGGGGAGGTGAGCCTCGCCGGACTGATGAAAGGCGATGTTCCGGCATCCGAATCTGTATCTTTTGATCTTGGCGAGTTCGCCGAAAAAATTACGCTTGGAGGTTGGCCTGGCATGATCGGCGCGGGCGCTTCTGAAGGATTGCGTTTTGCAAGCGACTACATGGCGCTTATTGCCGAGGTCGATCTCAGCAAAGTTTCCGCTAAACGGCGCGACCCGTATAAGGTTACGCGGCTGTTTCAGTCGCTTGCAAGGAACATCTCTACCGAAGTGGCATTATCCGCGCTTTCGAAGGATACAGGCGGGAGCGACGCCGACCTGGACGACGAAACGGTCGCCGATTACCTATCTGCGCTCGAGCGGCTGATGGCGGTGGATAACCTTCCGGCTTGGAACACGCATATCCGCTCCTCGGATATGCTGCGCAAATCCCCGAAGCGCCATTTTGCCGACCCATCAATGGCAGTCGGCGCATTGGGGCTTTCGCTTGACAAGTTACTGGGCGACTTGAACTATTTCGGTTTACTGTTTGAATCCCTGGTAATAAGGGACATACGGATATACGCCGGCGCCAATGGCGGCAAGGCGTATCATTACCGCGATTCAAGGGGCTTGGAAATCGATACTATCGTGGAATACGCGGACGGCTCGTGGGGAGCCTTTGAAATAAAGCTTGGAATAGGTGCGGTGGGTGACGCCGCAAACAATCTTTTAAAATTCGCGGAAAAAATCGATACAGATAAAACCAAAGCGCCGTCGGCGTTGACGGTAATTACAGGGAACGGGTTCGCGCACCGCCGTACAGACGGGGTGAATGTCGTGCCGATATCAGTGCTTACGGTATAATAGCTGCACAGACCGAAATCTACGATTTCGAGACTGAGTGCCTATTTTATAACTGCGCATTTACCAAAGGTAAATGCCAGTAACAAACGTGTCATCGTTTGTGGTATAATAGCTGCACAGGCCGGAATCTATGATTTCGCAGCCTGAGCGTCTATTTTATAACTGCGCATCCATTTTGCTATACTATATAGTACGTTGCAAGGCGGCCGGCAAGAGCAAGCCCGTCTATAACGTTATGGGGGGATGACCATGGAAGGATCCGCAAAAAAAAGACCCGCGGAACAGCGCAAGCTTCTGCTTACAGTGGCCTTTTTCGTGTTTTTAGGTTTGGCCGTATTCTCCGCTACGCAAATCGTCTTAAGCTGGCGGGAATACGCTGTTTCGGGTAATGAATATGATAAACTGCGGGAGATGTACGAGCCGCCGGAAGATACCGCTGTGGCGGCGGCGGAACCGGAGGATAACGCTACCTCCGATACGGAGGATCAGCCGGTAGCGGAAATTGAAGAAAACGGCCCAACCGAGCAACAGCCGTCTGTTCCGCCGCCGCCCTCCCGAGACCCCAGGGAAGTAAACCCGGAGTATATAGGCTGGATAAAAATAAACGGCACCAATATAAGCTATCCTATGGCAAAGGGCAGGGATAACGAAAAATATCTAACCACATCTTTCGAGGGGTATAAAAGGGGCCTTGGGGCTATCTTTATGGATTATCGCTGCTCCGGCGATTTCGAGGTTTATCATAGCATAATTTACGGACATAACGCCAAAAACGGCTCCATGTTCGGCACCCTTTATAAGTACCGGGACGAGGCTTATCTGGAAAAAAACAAGGATATAACCATAACCTTGCCAAGCGGGGAAAAACAAACCTGGCGCATCTTCGCGGCGCGTAAAACCGACATCAACGATCACTCTTACCGGTTGTCCTTTTCCGGCCCGGAAAGCTTTGCGACCTTTGCTTTAAGCCTGGGCGCACCGGAAGGCACAGACCGCATAATAACCCTTTCCACCTGCACCACCGGGGGCAGCAATGATGAACGTATGCTGGTACACGCGGCTATTTTAGAAACAACCGGCGCAGATACAGATGTTGAATAGCTAAAAAACGGATATACTTGTATCAAAAATCGAACACCTTTGCTTCGTGATCCTGCACGAACAGGCGCTTGCCCCGTTGCGCCACCGTGTGGCCTTCTGCTTCCAGCCTTTGCTGCTGCCCGGTAAGGCCGCCGGGATATTTTTCGTTAAGCTCGCCGCCCTTTTTTAAGGTGCGCCAATATGGTGTTTCGTCCACTCCCAGGCGTTCCTCACTGGCGTGGGCCGCAATGTTAACAAAGATACCGGCTGTCATGGGGCAGGCGGTATCCGCTTTATGCTCTTTGGCTAAACAGGACATCAGCCGGTCTATGGTGGTAAGGCGGCCGGGCGGCACACGCTTCATCAGCGCATCGTATTGCTGCGGCGCGGCTATAAGCATGGTTTCCGCCTTAAGTCGTTCCCCCTGCTTGCTGCCGGCAATGCTTTCCACTTTGGGTAGATCCCCATTATGTTGCAGCTTTTCGTTGTAGCTCTTTTTTACCATTGTAATTGCTCCTTGTTGCTCTATTATACTCTATAACGGATGTTTCACGTGAAACATCTTAATTATCCTCTTAAAGCCTGCTATCAAAGGTGCCGCTGCCGTAAATGTTTCACGTGAAACATTTACGGCAGCAAAAACTGTTTGTAGCCCGCACCCTTAGCAACGCCAAGGGGCTGGCTTCTTCGCTACGCTTAGAATTACAAACTGTGCAAATCTGATCTTTTGCCGGTATAGCTATGCTACAGATCGACCCGTATACGGTCTTTTTTGCCGTGTATAGAAACCACGCTTCGTACCATACGCGCGTTTAAGGGAGTATCCACGCCATGCCGGTCGCCCAGGCGCACTATACTGCCGTTTATAGCCTCTATTTCCGTCATACGTCCGTTTTCCACATCCACCAGCATGGAAGAGCGATTATGCGCCGTGGCGCGGCAGGCATCCAGCACGGTGGCCCACATTTCCCCGTAATTCAAGGGTACGCCCTCCTTTTGCGCCACTGCCACGCCCTCCATCACCAGGCCCATCATATCCTGTACTATCTGCGGGTTTTTGGGCAGTTCTCCGTTATGCAGCTTATGGATGGCGGAAAGAGGGTTTATGGCGCTGTTTACTATCAGCTTTTCCCAGCGCAAAGGCTTAACATCCGTGCTTGCGGCGGCCGGTATATTGCAATCGTTAAGCAGGCGGGCCAAGTCCAACGCCAGGGAAAGGGAGCTTTTTACCAGCGGGGCAATGGTGGTAAGGCCAAAACCGCTGTGGCGCACCCGGCCCGGTGATATTTCGAAGGCGGCCTGATAGGTAATGCCGGGAAATATCTTCTTTTCGTCCAGATAATGGGCCAGCTTGCTTACATGGCCCAGCCCGTTTTGCAAGGACATAACCAACGTATCCGCTTTTTTAACCAGGCTCAACTCCCGTGCCGCCTGAGAGGTGCTGTGGGATTTTACCAGTATAAGCCCTAATTCGGGGGGCGGCGCGTCCTCTATAAGGGATACGGCACTGACCTTAAAGTGGTTTTCCCCGCCGTCCGCTTCGGTTATGGTAAGGCCCTCGCGGTTCAATACGTCCACTTTGTCCTGATCTACATCGTAGAAGGTAACGGAATGACCGCCCGCCATAAGCAAACCTCCGAAAATGCTGCCTATGGCCCCGGCGCCTATTACAAGTGTTTCCATGTTCGGCTCCTTACAGCTTTTTAAGTTCCTCCGGCTCCATAAAGAAGCTATGGGCCCGGTCGGGATAATCGCCTTTTTTAACTTCCGCCGCGTAATCGTCTATAGCCCGGCGTATAAGGCCGGCGGCCTGGCCGTACTGTTTGGCAAAACGCGGCACATGGCCCTCGTTCAAGCCTACCAGATCGTGGAATACCAGCACCTGGCCGTCGCAATCGGGGCCGGCGCCTATACCGATGGGGGGGGGTTTTTAAAAGGGGGGGGGGTTTTTTGCTGCGGCCGCGCGCGGCCGGCCCCACCCCACCCCGCACAAAGCACAAGGCAGCGCCGACCACCCCTGCC
>WRIA01000027.1 GCA_009782975.1 Clostridiales bacterium | reverse complement strand
TACCGTCCTGCAAGCGGGTAAGATTAAGGATGTTTTCCACCAACGAATGAAGCCAATCCGCACTTTTTTGTATGCCTTTTAACAGTTCATAACGCGGATCGTCCTCGCAGGTCATACCCATAAGCATTTCCGTCGTTCCTATCATGCCGGAAAGAGGTGTGCGTATGTCGTGAGAAATAGCGCGAAGAAGATTAGCGCGATAGCGCTCCTTTTCTGTTTCATCCCGCGACCGGATACGCTGTTCGGCCGAGCGGAACCTATCCATAGCAAGGGCGGCGCTTTCTATCATAGAGCGCAATAGCCGCTTTTGCGCTTCATTCATGCTTATATCCCTGTCGTTGGGAATACGTATAACGCCCAGTATGCTTTCCCTGCCATAAATAGGCCAATCGGTAAATTCGGCGCCTGTATCAAAGCCGGTGCGCAGGCTCTCAATCCGGTGTTTCATTTCGTCGACGTCCGCAACCTCCCGCCGTACCTGCTCGCCGTCTGGCATTTGTTGAATAAAAGTATTCTCGGGCATATTATCCTCGTCGAAGCAAAGGCAAGCGGCATTGCAAGAAAAACATTCGCTGATGGCAAATGCGGCAATACCGGCTATGTCGTGTATGCCATTTGCGTCGGTCAGGTGGTTGGTAAGGTTATAAATAGCCTTGGTTTCCGTCTCCTTTTCTTTGGATTCTATTGCGCTGCGCTGGGCATGGGATGTCAGCGTGCTTGTAATAAGCGCGGTAACAGTCATTGTAACAAAAGTAACTATATAGTTAGGGTCATTTACAGAAAATGTAAAAATAGGTTCCGCAAAGAAATAGTTGAATAAAAACGTAGCTAATAACGAAGCGATAAATCCAAAAATAAAGCTTTGGGCAAGCCACGCGGTCATCAGAACAGCCAGCAAGTAAACTACTACTATATTTGTATCCGGAAAGTTGATATAACGAAATATATATCCTATTACCGAAGCGGCAAGAAAAATCGCCACCGGCAATAAAACGCGGCGCAGATTATTTTTACGGGCTTTATTTTTTTGCTCGATCATAATTTGTCACTTGCGCCTTCCCTGCCGCGCCGCGGATACCATATAGCTCTCCCAAAAAACGGATACCCATACTCCATGCAGTTATTATAATATACTGTAAGGAGATCATCAAGCTATTATCTTTATATTAAGATCTGTGCCGCATAATCGGCTTAAAACCTTTTTGCGCCGCGCTTTTTTGCAATGTTTCACGTGAAACATTAGCCATAAAGCACAGCCGTAGCATATAGCTGCCGGTTTGCAGTGGTTAAGCGTATAATGTTTCACGTGAAACATTATACGCTTATTTTGCGTAAAGCAGCTATGCTCAGCTTCCGGCACTTTTGTAATGCCTTAAGCCGAACCGCCAGAACCACAGGGCAAACGCGGTAAAAACCAGCGTTATGCCAAGGGCGTGGATAAGCCCCTGCGTACTCAATACGCCGGAAAGCAGCTGTGTGGGTGCCGTGGACATCACGCCGTAGGGCAGTATAAAATAAAACAGCGCCTTAAATACCCCCTTGTACAGCACGCCGGGAACCTTAAAGTTAATTTCTATAAACTGTTCTTCCAACTGCATTACGCCGTTTGCAAAGATAACAAAAAAGGGTATCGTGCGTATGATAAGCTCCATATCGTACCATAGCAGCGTCATCAACAGGACCAGCCCGCTATAGGCCGCCCCGATCCAAAAGGAGACCTGTATGCCCGATACCCGCACGCCGTAACAAACTATCAGCGCGCTTAAAACAACCAGGGGTACAGAGCCTGGGTTCACGTTTTCAAAGGTCAGGCGCAGCAGGGGGCTTACCGGCTTGGTCAGATACTGATCCAAATCGCCCCGTTTGATTTTGCCGGATATCTCCACAACGCCAAAAAAGTAGATAAGCATATTAAGGGCGTTGATAACGGCAAAGGTGCCTATAAAAATTATCATCTGCCCTCTTTCCCAGCCGCCTATGCTGTCTATCTGCGAATATATAGTTTCGAAGGCCAGCAGCTGCACCAAAAACAAGGTGCCGTCCGCCAGAAAAGCGCCAAAAAAGCTGACCCTAAACATCATCATACGGGATAATTTAAGCTTTATAAGCAGCAATATAAACCTTATGTTTCTTTTCATATACCCACCCCGTCGTATTTTACTCTTAAACGGCCGTACATATACCGCGCGATAACCGGCATCAGGATAGCCCATGCCCCTATAACAGCCAGCCCGAACAAGCCCTCCGTTGCGGTCATCTGCCCGGTAAGCAGCATGGTAGGCGTAAAGACCACATGAGTAAAAGGCAGAAACCGCAAAATCGCCAGCACACCTTGGGGCAATAGGGAAAGGGGCACCATGGAGCCCGTAACAAAAGCCAGTATATTCCATTGCACATACATAAAGAATCGGATATCCAGAAACTTAAAGGTCAGTATCCCGATAAAATACTGGAAAGCGGCCATAAAAGCCAGGCCCGTCGGTATTATGGCCGCTGCCGCCAATATGCGGGCGACATCACCCGTAAGCGTGATGCTTACGCCCAAGACAAGGGCGCAAGCAGCGGCCGCTATAAGGCCAAAGCCCAAATGGAAAGCGGATTCCCCCGCTATCAGGGAGCCAAAAAACCCCAGGGGATCAATAGGCGTTACCATGTGACCGGAAAACCTGCCCTCCCGTATCAGGTCGGAGACCTCGCCGCTAATCTGGTCGGAAAAGTCTATAGAGCGCAGCAGGGAGCAAACTATATAGTAAGACAGCATAGCCTCAAAGGTAAAACCGCCTACCAGCTCCTTGCCTTCAAAAATCGCCTGCCACACTATCCAACCCGCAAGTATGCGCCCGGCGGTGGCTATTATGGTCATGGCCGCGTCAAAGCGCCAGACGAGCTGCATCTTAAAGCTCAGGCGGAACACCTCCAGATATTTTTTCACTTTTATGCCCCCTTGCCCCTGTAGATTTTTTCTACTATCACGCCTATGTCCTCTTCCTCTATGGAAACGTCGCTAAGGGGGTGTTCCCGCATTATATTCTCCAGCACGGCGCCGCTTTTATCCTTTGGTATAGTAAACACCGTTTTATGCGGGCTTTTTTCCAGGATTATCCAGTTGCTGCCCGCCATAAGATCGGTTTCGCGCTTAAACTGAACAGTCACTTTTTTGCGGGTCTGATACGCGTTGAACAGTTCCTTGGTATCGCCGTCATAGACCTTGCGCCCGCCGGCCACCACCACGCTGCGGGGGCACAAGCTGCGCACATCCTCCATATAATGCGAGGTCAATAATATGGTGGTTCCCTTGCTTTTGTTCACCTCTTTAAGAAAGGCACGGATTTGCCTTTGCGCAGGGGCGTCCAGGCCTATGGTAGGCTCGTCCAAAAACAGCACACTGGGGTCGTGCAACAGCGCCGTTACAAGCTCCATCTTCATCCGCTCGCCCAAGGAAAGCGTGCGGACCTGCATATTAAGGTATTCCTCCGCGCCGAACAATTCGGTAAACATTTTCAGGTTGCGCTTATACACAACCTCCGGTATCCCGTACATCTCCTTGAACAGCAAAAATGTATCGGCGGCGGTAAGATCGAATATAAGCTGGCTTTTTTGCCCCATCACCACGGCGTACTGTTTTTTGAAGGCGTTTTCCAGCTTATTGGGATAATGCCCCAGCACGGATATTTCCCCCGTTGTGGGCGGTATTATACCAGTCAGCATTTTTACCAGGGTGGTTTTGCCCGCTCCGTTGGGGCCTATAAGCCCCAAAAACTCCCCCTGCTCAACGGTCAGGTCGAAGCCTTCAACGGCGGTCTTTTCCACAAACTTGCGCTTAAACAGCGACTTTATACTGCCCTTTAATCCCGGTTCTTTTTCGAACCTGCTATATGTTTTGGTAAGGTTTTTGGTATATATTAGGCTCATCTTTTCGGTCCTTTCTTGTATTGTTTGGAAAACTTTGCTATGGATTTTTGCCATTCCCCTTTTTCGCGCAGAAAATCCGCCTTGCTCTCCACAAAAGCCGTTTCCCGCTTATGGGACAGGTAGCTTTCCCAGCGCTCCCGCGAAAGCGAACCATCCTTTAGCGCGGCGATTACAGCGCAGCCCGGCTCGCTTTGGTGGTGGCAGTCGGAAAAGCGGCAGTGCCCGAATAATTCCTCCACCCGGGCAAAGGCCACGCTTATACCGTTGTCCGCGCCAAAAAGACCCAGCTCGCGCATACCGGGTGTATCTATCACCAGCGCCCCCGAAGGCAGCATAAAAAGCTGGCGGTGGGTCGTGGCATGACGTCCACGGCTGTCGTCCTCACGTATAGCCTTAACGGCCATAACATCCTGCCCCATCAGCGTATTAAGCAGCGAGGATTTGCCCACACCGGACATACCTATAAAGACCGCAGTCTTACCGGGCAGCAAATATCCCTTCAAAGCGTCCAGACCAAAACCCGTGTGGACGGAAAGCGCGTGTACCGGCACATCAATCGCCCCTTGTTGAACGGCGGACACAGGCGTTTTAATATCCTCTACCAGGTCGGCTTTGGTAAGGATCACCACAGGCTGGCCGCCGCTTTGCCAGGCCTGGGTAAGGTAACGCGTTATACGGCTTATCTTAAAGTCCTTGTTCAGTGAGCTCAAAATAAACACGAAATCAAAATTGGCGGCTACTAACTGCTCTAAAACTGTTTTGGCATATTCGGCGGTATGGCCGGAAAAATCGGCGCGGGAAAACACAGAGCGGCGGGGCAATAAACGCATTATAAGCGAGGGACCGCTGCTATTGTACCGCAAAAACACAAAATCGCCGGTGCAGGGTATATCCGCGCTCGTTTTTGCGCTGTGGTAAAACGAACCTGTCAACGCCGCCGTTACCTCGCCATTAGCGGTAATAACGGTGTATAGCTCCCGTTGCTGTTCCGTTATCCGGCCAGGCAAAAGGCCAAGGGGAGGTTTTTCGTTTTCGGTGTATCCGTATAGTTTTAAATCTATCATAATTAACGCTCCTTTTTGGGTACAAAAATACCGCGGAACAAGCAGCCTCTTAAAAAGCTGCTGTTTCACGGTATAAGAAATCAAAAGGGGATACAGCCTTTACCGTATCCCGCTTTCAGCAGTATTCACGAAAGGTCGCTATAGATGCGGCGCATAACAAAACAAAGGGTCTGACCCAAAAAACCTGTTATGAGCCGTATCACAGTTTAAATTGTGGTCAAAAAGCTGACCGACATCAAGGCAACTCCCTTCGGAATAAACTACTGCCCTTGCGGAACAATTTTATTATATGCCACACCGGGCACATTGTCAATCTTTCAGATGCGAAAAGGCTTATTCTTCTCTGTTTTGGCCTTTTTGCGCCTCCTCCCATTCCTCATAGCATAATATCAGCGCGGCTTCTGCCCTTCTGTGCTCCTCCGCCAGTTCTGTAAGGCGCAGATAATCCGTGGCCGCCTCCTCTATGGCTGCCTCCAGTTGCCGCAACTTCTGTTCTGCCTGTTCTACCCCTTGTTCGGCCAGCATCAAGCGACGTTCGGCCTTACGGCGGCGGCTTTGTTCTTCCTTGCGTTGCCGGTATTCTTCCCCGCCCCGGCCTGTCCTTTCCCCGCCGGGATATTGCTCCGTCTCTGCCTGCTTCGGCGTATCCACATAAAGCAGGGCCTGTTTTGCCAGATAATCGTCATAATTTCCCAGATATTGGCTTAATCCGCCCGGCCCCAGCACATACAAGCGACGGGCCAGCTTGTTTATAAGGTAACGGTCATGAGAGACCACCAGCATAGCGCCGCTATATTCTAAAAGCGCCTGCTCTACGGCCTCCCGTGCCGCCAGATCCAGATGATTGCTGGGTTCGTCCAAAAGCAAAAAATTGGCCGGAGTCAGCATCAGCGTCAGCAGGGTAAGCCTGGCTTTTTCGCCGCCGGAAAGCTGCGCCACCGGCTTATAAACATCCTCGCCGCCGAATAGGAAACGCCCCAGCGCAGAACGCAGCTCATGCTGGGTCAGGCGGGGAAATCGCTCCGTAAGCTCCTCCAGGATGTTGCGGCTGCTGTCAAAGCTGCCGGCCATCTGATCGAAATATGCCGGTACTATATTTACGCCCAGCCGTACCTGGCCGTTATCCGGGCTAAGCTGGCCCATGAGGATTTTTAAAAGGGTGGTCTTGCCGCAGCCGTTGGGCCCCAGCAGAAATACGCGCTCGCCTTTATCCACGGCCAGTTCCACCTTTTCAAAAAGGCGGCGCGGGCCAAAGGCCTTGCTTAAACCATAGGTACGCAGCACTTCCTTTCCTCCGGGGGGCGGCGCTACAAAGCGGAAGTTCAACTGCCCGGCCGCGGCCAAAGGGCTTAATTCCTCAACCTCCGCCCGTACACGGGCCAGTTGCTTTTGCTTGCTGGCTACGGTGCGGTAGTTGCGCTCCCTGTTGAAGCTTTTTTGCTGGGCTATAATGGCCTCTATGCGGCGGGCCTCCCGCTTGGCCTGCTCCTGCCGGTGGGCCAGACTGTTTTCCCGCGCCTCCTTTTGCGTTAGGTGGGCGCTGTAGTTGCCGCTGTAGGTGTAAAGCCGTCCGGCGGCCAGCTCCCAGGTGGCGGTGGTCAGCTTATCCAGAAAATAGCGGTCGTGGGATATGATGATAAATGCGCCGCGCCAGGCGGCAAGGAAGCCTTCCAACCATTCCAGAGAATCTATATCCAGGTGATTGGTAGGCTCGTCCAATAGCAGCAGGTTAGCCTCCTTCAACAGGGCCCTTGCCA
>WRIA01000026.1 GCA_009782975.1 Clostridiales bacterium | reverse complement strand
TCCAGGCGGCGTACCCACTCTATCTCTTTTGTGTTTTCCGACAAGTGGGATTGCACCGGCAAAGCGTATTCCGCGGCTAACTGCCCCAAAGCGGTAAGCAGCGGCCCGCTGCAGGAAGGTATAAAGCGCGGCGTTATGATGGGCTTTATATTAGGATAACGCCCCTGCATCTCCAGGATCCAGGCAGCGGCGGCGGTAAGGGCCTGCGGGCCTTCGTTAAGCTCCTCCGGGCAATTTCTATCCATGCTAACCTTGCCTATATTGGCCGTTAGGCCGGTTTCGGCTATCAGCTCCGTAAGTATGGCCGTGGCGCTGTTATGCACCGTGGCGAAGATATTGGCACGGCAGGTAAAGCTTCTGCGCAAATTATCCGCAAAAGAACGGTAGGCGAATAAAGCGTAGCCGTCGTCCGCATAACGGGCTTCCTCCGGAAAGGCATAAGCGTTTAGCCAGTTTAAAAGCTCCATATCCAGCCCCAGGCCACGAAAGCCGTACTGGGAAGCATGTATATGCAGGTCTGTTAAGCCGGGCAGCAGTAACGCTTCCCCGTAATCCCTGTGCGGGGCAGCACCCCATTCTTCCGGCAGCACGGCGCAGGTACCAGCAATCAAGCCGTTTTCCGTAAGAAGAAAGCCGTCGGGCAGCGTTATAAGTTCCCCCGCCTGGGGAGTATAGACGATATTGCCCTTAAGCACCAGCCTTTGTTCCATAAGCAGGACCTCCGCGCCTGTTTTTTTAGCTTTTCGTTATACTATATCACAGGTTTCAGATTTTTTCCAGCCCCGCAGCTTATAAAGTTGGCAAAAAATGAATGCCGCCGACACTCCGCCGATTTGCGGCTTGCCTGTCCGCCTTCTTTATGGTATAGTTGTAATTGTATGAAAACTAAAGGAGGCTTTTTGATTATGTGGAAGGAAAGTTATAAAGTAGGGCTGGATTTTATAGATACGCAGCATAAAAAGCTTTTTGAGGCCACACAAAAGCTGCTTGACATAACGCAAAGCGCGGACGCCGCGGCAAGAAAGCTGGAATGCGATAAAGCTATCCTGTTCCTTAAGGAATATGCCGCCAGGCACTTTGCCGAAGAAGAAGAATATATGCTCTCCATAAATTATGAGGAGCTGGAAAAACAAAAGGTACTGCACAGAATATTCGTAAGCACTATCCATACACTGGAACAAAAGCTGCGCGATCTGGATTTCGGTATACCGGCCGTAAAGGAGTTCACCGGCTTTCTTACCACCTGGCTTATCTATCATGTAGCCGGGGTGGATCAACGTATAGGGGGCAAAAAGCGGGCAGCGGAGGATACCTCCACCGTAGCGTCGTCTTATATCAACTGCTTTGCCCAAAGTGTAAGGAACGTGCTTGAAACCATGGCCGGCCTTACCGCCGGAAGCGTCAGCTTTGCGCCGCACAGGGCAAACGATGACGATATCCGTATCTTGGTGGGCCTGGTGGGGGATCACGAGGGTCATTCCGTTTTTACGTTTTCGCGCAAATTCACCTTCGGACTGATAAAGGCGTTGACCTCTATAGAACTTACGGATATAGACGAACTGGCCTGTTCCGCCCTTTGCGAGATGGCCAATATCATCAGCGGCAATGCTTCCGCGCTTATTTCCTCCTCCGGTGCTAACAGCGATATTACCACGCCGCAGATACTTTCCGGCCCTGCCAAAGAGGAAAGCACGGGCGGATTTTATCTGGATACGGAATTCGGCCGTCTGGCTGTATCTGTTGACATAGCGTAAAACGCGCTTAAACGCCCCCAAATAAGGTCATGTAGCCGTATCCCTAAACAAAAGTGTCGAATTTTCGACACTTTTTTCTATCAAGACAAAACGCCCGGTTTAAGAACACAGGTTCTTACCGGGTCTGTTTAGGGTAGGCGCAAAGGGCTTTTATGGTTGGCCGAATACGCCACTCTTTTGCTTTTTAAGCACCGATAACAGCCCGTTGGCTATTTCAAAATCTATCATACTGTGAACGACGGTACCCAGCCCCACTAAAAGCAAAACAGACAAAAAGAAGCCTTTTTGGTAAAAAGACGCGCTCATGCCGCCGCCGAAATAAAACACGCTTACCACTGTAAGTTCGCAAAAAGCGTGTATAAGGGCTACCGAAAACGAAAACAAGCGCAGCTTCAGGCCAAAAAGCTTTGCGCCCTTCAGCTTGCGCAAAAATAAAGCCCCCGCCAAAGAAAATACGATATGGCTGGCGGCTCTCAACACGATAACCACCGGAAAGCCCCCCAAAAAGAAGCCGAAGGCGGTGCCTATAGCAACGGAACCGGCCACGCCGGGGGAAATGAACATGGCTATGAATATGGCTACATGGCTGGCCAGAGTAAAGGATGCCGGCTCCAGTACGATCTTTATGGGAGAAAACATCGGTATAACTATCCCCACGGCTATCAGCAGCCCGGATAAAGATATCTTAAAAGCGGTATTGTTTTTTTCAGGCATTATTATCTCCTTAATTATCCCTTAATAAGGTCCTTATTAGGTGCGTTTTACCTCTTTTTTTTATTTTGCTCCTGCCATTTTGCCAGTTGCGCTGCAAAAGCGGAATTTACCGGCGGCTCGTTTTTATTTTGCGTTCTTAAATAAGTATTTACGTCATTTTTTGTGGCCCCTGCCGTGGCGCGGCGTTTTTCGAAATCCGCCAGCTTTTCCCTGTGGCCGCAGACGCAAAAGAACATACGCTTTTCCCCTTCGCCCCGTATCTCCAGCTTTTTGTGGCAGTTGGGGCAACGGGCATTGGTCTCCACGGTAACGCTTTTGCGATACCCGCATTCCCTGTCGGAACATATGCGCATAACACCTTTTTTACCCTTTACCTCCAGCAAAAATTTGCCGCAATCCGGGCATTTTTCCCGCGTAAGGTTATCGTGTACATATTTTGCGTTGCTGGCCGCTACCATAGATACCAGCTTGGCGGCATAAGAGCGCATCTGCGCGGTAAATTCGGCGCTTTTGGCCGCGCCCTTGCTTATAAGGGCCAGCTCTTGCTCCCACTTTGCCGTAAGCTCCGCGGATCTTAAATCGGCGGGCACTATGGAAATAAGCTGTATGCCTTTGGAGGTAGGCATTATCTCCTTGCCCTTACGCTCTATATAAAAGGAATCGAAAAGTTTTTCTATGATATCCGCGCGGGTCGCCACGGTACCCAGCCCGCTGGTGGCCTTAAGCACATTGCGCAGCTCGCCCGTAATATGCTGTTGCGTGGGGTTTTCCATGGCGGTAAGCAAAGTGGCTTCGTTGTAGCGCGCGGGCGGCTTGGTTTTGCCGCTTTCCAGATTGCAGGCCAACACCTGCAAACGGTCTCCCTGGTTGATGCGGGGCAGGGTCTGCTCTTTGATATCGGAATCGTCATCCTCCTCCGGTATAAGGGATTGCCCGTAAGCCAGCTTCCATCCCGGTGCTTTTACTATCTTGCCCCTGGCGTAAAAGCGTTCTTCCCCCACCTTAAGGGTAATCTTGGTCTCCTCGTACTCAAAAGCAGGGGAAAGTACGGCCAAAAAGCGGCGCACCACCAGATCGTAGATGTTCTGCTCTTCCGGGGAAAGCCGGGAAAGATATACCGGCTCCTCCGTGGGGATTATGGCGTGATGATCCCCCACTTTGCTGTTATCCACCAGGTACCGGGTGGAAAGAGGGCGCTTTTTAAGCAAAGCTAAAGCCATAGCCTTATAATCCCCCACCGCTATGCTTTGCAGGCGCTCCGGCAGGGTCAAGGCCACATCGTCGGAAATATAGCGGGAATCCGTGCGGGGATAGGTAAGCAGCTTGTGCCGCTCGTACAGGGCTTGCATATACGAGAGCGTCTCCTTGGCGGAATAGGCGTATTTGCGGTTGGCGTCCCGCTGAAGCTCGGTAAGGTCGTAAGCTGCCGGCGGTACCTGCTGTTTGTACTGCTTGTTTACCTCCACCGCCAGGGCGGATTTGCCGGAGACCTTTTGCAGGATGGCCTCGGCGGCGGCAAGCCCGAATATGCGGGATTTTTTGTCGCTGCCGGCCCAGGTGGCGTTAAAGCCGTCGAACCTGGCCTTTACGGTATAATATTCTTTGGGTACAAAACTTTTTATCTCCTGCTCCCGCTCAACTATCATAGCCAGGGTCGGCGTTTGCACCCGGCCCGCGGAAAGACGGGCATTATGCTTGCAGGTCAACGCCCTGGTAACATTAAGGCCAACCAGCCAATCGGCCTCGGCGCGGGCCGCCGCGGAATAAAACAGGTCGTCGTAATCACGGGAAGGGCGCAGATTTTTAAAGCCTTCCCGCAGGGCTTTATCGGTCTGGGAGGATACCCATAAGCGTTTGGCTGGCTTTTTGCAGCCCGCCTTAAGCAGTATCCAGCGGGCCACCAGCTCCCCTTCCCGGCCGGAATCGGTGGCGATTATTATATCCGCAACATCGGAGCGTTTAAGAAGATCCTGCACTATTCGGTATTGTTTGGAGCTTTCTTTTATAACCGTAAGCTGCATTTTGGCGGGCAGCATGGGCAGGGCCTCCAGGCTCCAGGTCTTTAGCTCCTTATTATAAACTTCCGGGTCGGCCAGAGTAACAAGATGCCCCAAAGCCCAGGTAACTATGTATTTATCCCCTATAAGGCAGCCTTCGCCGTTTTGCCTGCACCCCAAGGTCCTTGCTATATCCCGGGCTACGGAGGGCTTTTCGGCCAGCACCAGGGATCTTGCCATAAAAATCGACTCCCTTTGATGATATTTTGCCATCATTATATAACAAATAATGGCGCGAAACAACCAAAAAGAAGAAATTGCGGCCGCTATTTTAAATATGACACCATATACGGTGTCACTTTTATCCTGTACAATATCCTGTACAATATCCTGTACAATATCCTGTACAATATATTGTACTAATTGGGGTTAGCGCCGGATATTTAATAATTAAGTACAGTATCCTGCGTTCAATATTGTGCGCAAGGTGTTACAGGGATAATCTAATTTTTCGCAATTATACTAAAAGTTTAAGTAGAAATTGTTATTGTTTTATGTTATAATAGTTTTAAGGGGATAAGACAATAATTATCTATTGTACAGGTTTTATGCCGAAACCGCCTGCGGGTGGGTTTACGGCGGTTTTTTGCTTGTATTCGCTGTATAAACAATCAGTATGGCAGTCTTTAAAGTTTAACAAAATGGCTTTGATAATACTGTTTTATAGAAAATAAAGAAACGGAGGATGTTACAAATATGCAGAAAGCCAAAAAAAGATGCTTAAGCGCGGTTTTGATCTTGCTGGCCCTAACGCTGGTGCTGGTACTATCTCCTATGGCTTTTGCCGCGGATGAGGATTGGGACGCCATGTTCGAAAAAGAGTGGCGCGCCATGGGCCTTACCGCGGCCCCCGAAATAATGCCTGCCCCAGGCGGAAGCTATGGCAGCGGCTCCAACGGCGGCACCAGGGAATTCCCCTATGCTTTGCTTACCCCCGCCGCCAAGGATACCGCGGACGCCGACGCTCTGGTTATAGTGCTGCTGGCAGACGGCTTTACCAATTCCGCGGCGGATCAAGCCAAGTGGCGTTATTATTGCCAGTATTTTGCCAGAAACTATGTAAACTATAAGCCCTTCGACGAGTTTGCGAAAAACATCAAAATATACCGTATAGATGTAGTATCCGCCAACAGCGGTGTTACCCGCTCCGAAAGCCCGGATGGCCGCAATATGCCCGGCGACCCTAAAGGCACATATTTTAGCGGTACTTTGTGGAACTCCGGCATGGCCCGCCTGGGCGGTATGTCCGGCACCAAGGCAACTAATATCGCCAACGCTTACTTCCCCGGCAATACCAGCAGCAATAAGACCGTGCTGTTCAACACCAGCATATACGGGGGCTCCGGCGGTTCTACATCTTGCGCTGGTATGAGCTGGGCTTTTGTTGACGTTACCACCCACGAGATAGGCCATGCCGCGGGTGGCCTGCCCGATCATTATCTCTACTCGGGAGTCGGCCAGCTTACCGGCCCCAGGGGCAGCTATACAAATCAGTTGACCGTGGTGCACAGAAACTGGATAAATAACCCCGATTGGCAGGCCTGGAACCCCTGGTTCCGCCTGCTGGGCAAAAACGGCACCACCTTCGACCCCTGGCTGGAAGGCCTGACCACGGATGCGGATTTTGCCAACCTGTTCCGCGCTATCCCCGATTGCAAAATGCGCTTTGTGGGCGCCAACTTTGTTCTGGACGACACCGGGGAGGAAGAGTTCGGCTTCTGCGAATTATGCAAGGAGCAATGGCGGGATCGTATATGCAGAGCCTCCCATAATCCTTACCTGCACTTCCAGCCCTACAACGACCAGTTCTACGACAATGTTCCGGTAAAGCTGGATAACAAAAACTTCATCCTGCGCCTGCCGGTTTCGGGTGTGGGCGGACGCTGTGTTATGGTTTACGGCGAGGAAATAGACCCTGTAACCGCCAAAAGCGGCGTGCTGGGCACATTTAAGATGACGGTATTCAAAGACGGCGTTCCCATACCGGCTTATACCGATGTTCCCGCTACCACATCCATGACACTTCCGGTTGGCGTCTATACGGTGGAAGCCACCTTTACGGGCACCTATAACAGCACTCCTTATACCCTTACCCTGGCCAGTCTGGATAACGAGTTTGCGGTTAAGCCCCAGACCATCATCACAAACGTAGGCAAATACGCCGAGCCCTGGAACTCCGCGGATAAGACAGATACCCTTACCCGGGAATGGAGAAAAGACACACCTGTTACCCTGCCGGAGCTGGGCATAGACCCTGTTCGTATAGGCGG
>WRIA01000025.1 GCA_009782975.1 Clostridiales bacterium | reverse complement strand
GTAAAACAGAGCGGCGGGGCTGCCGCCGAATATGGCCGCCATAAAGCATTTCATAAAGACCAGCAACAAAGCCCGCTGCCAGGGAAACAGATACAAGGCCAGCAATACCGCTACATTTGCCAGTCCCAGGCGCAGGCCCGGTATGGTAAAGCTTAAGGGTATCATCCTTTCCAGCAGGCTTATAGCCAGTGTGTAGCCCAAAAAAACGCCCAGCAGGGCGACTTCCTTTGCGCGCAGGCCGCGCCTAATGGGCAATAGCATCGAAAGCACCGTCCTTTGCGCCCGTAAGCCGCACCAACAGACGGTGAGGCAGGCAGGCTATAAAGCTGCCGGGCCGGGATTTAAGGCCGCTATGTACGCAATCCTTATTAGGGCAATCGGCTTCCAGCATCAGTATCCCTTGCGGGCCGGTAAACAGCAGGTTGTAACCGGTATCGAAACCCAGACGTATATGCTGTTCTCCATTGGAAAGGTCTATGACTTGCGTCAGCGCGCCGTCCACATATATCTCGGCGCAAAGACCGGCCCCATCCGCGCCGTTTCCCCGTGCCAAAACAGCCAGCCCAATAAAAGCGGCTATCAGCACGACCGCTATAACGGCTATATCGGCCTTTTTAAAATTCGATGGCCACTTTTTTAACAATAAAATCTGATCACATCCACATTAAAACGTTTTTTCTCAGTACAAGCAGTAAAAATATAAACGAGTTTTTGGGTTATTATATGCAGTAAATCTTAAAATTTGTGTTACGGCATTCTGCTTTTACTATAAGGAAGAACCACTTTACGACCATTTTAGCACTGTGCGCGTAAGATTGTCAACAAAAGGAAATCTTCAGCTGCCGTTGTTAACGCAACTTACATAAATATTTACCGAACCTTTACGCAATGCTGGTGTCAGATTTTACAAATAAGATTTATAATCATTACGACAGCAAAATAAAAGGCTGTTAAATATAATAAGGATAAGGTGAAAAAAATGTTAAAACACAGGTCTTTTAAAGTAATTACAATGCTTTTGCTTCTAAGTGTTATGTTGATAGGCGTTGCCGCATGCAGCCAACCCGAACCTCCCGCCGCTCCCGCTCCGTCCACTACTACCCCTGCCCCTGCTCCTGCTCCCGCTCCCGCTCCTGCCGCTAACACGGGCGTGATCAACGTTGTTTGGTATCCTAACGAATCCTCAAATACCCACGAAGAAGTACGCGCGGAAGTCGGCAGGCTTATAGAGCAGGCCACCGGCAGAAAAGTTGACCATAAGCTTACAACCGACTACACCATAGCTATAGAATCTATAGCAAGCGGTTCGGCTGATATAGCAATGGCCATGGGCGCAGTAGGTTATATAGAGGCAAAAAACAAAAATCCGCAGGTCGACGTAATGTTTGTAAACGCCGATAAAAACGGCAAGCTTGACGAGGCAAAATATTTTGCCTGGATATGCGTTAGCAAAGCCGCTGCGGAACAATATAAAAATAACGGCGCTTATTCCATAGATAATATTAAAGGTAAAAAAATGTCCTTTGTTTCCAACAGTTCCACCTCCGGATTCAGAGTGCCGACTTCCTCTATCATCGCGCACTTTGCGGGAGAGGATTTGGATGAAGACAAATTGGTTGAAGGTGGTTCCGGCATGTTCTTCGGCGAAGTGTATTTCGGTGGTTCCCATCAAGGCTCCGCTATAAACCTGGTGAACGGCAATGCCGAGGTCGCGGCTTTTTGCGACACCGAGCTGGAACCGTATATTCAGCTTAAGGAAGGCGCCGAAAGCACTGTTGGCGCTGTGTATGAAATAAAAGCCGATGCCGATGCTCCCTTTGACGTACACGCAGGGAAAGAGTTTGTGGTTATAGCCTGCACACCTGTTTTTAACGGCCCAAATGCCTATAACCCGAAGAATTTAAGCGCGGCGGAAATAAAGGCTATAACAGAATTATTCACCTCCGCCGAGGTAGCGGATAACGAGAATCTCTTTTTTGACCCGGATGTGGAAGGCGCTATGGGATTATACAAAAAATCTTCAAGTTACGGATATGTTGTTACCACCGACTCGTGGTACGATCCTTATCGCCAATAGTACGATCCTTATCGCCAATAAAATGAAATGGTGTGTGCCTATATGCCGATATTAGAATTTAAAAATGTAAGCAAAGTATATAATAACATAACCAAGGCGCTGAATGATGTTTCCTTTTCCGTGGAAGAAGGCGAGTTTGTCTCCATCATAGGGCCCTCCGGCTCCGGTAAATCGACTATCCTGCGTTGCATCAACCGTCTGGTTGACGCAACGCAGGGCGCGATCATGTTCGACGGGCATGATATCAACCGCGCGGATAAAAAGGAGATACGGCAGGTACGTACCAAAACCGGCATGATCTTTCAGCACTACAATCTTGTGGATAGATTAAGTGTTATAGAAAACGTGCTGCACGGGCGATTAGGACATAAATCCACCATTAGCGGCGCTGTTGGCCATTATACCGAAGCGGAGAAGGAAAAAGCCTTTCAGATCCTGGCTAAACTGGGCCTTACGGAGCAGGCGTATAAACGCTGCGACGAGCTCTCCGGC
Organism: Clostridiales bacterium; assembly: GCA_009782975.1. Next base: position 4,303 of record WRIA01000025.1, on the reverse strand, counting down.
GGGCAAAAACAGCGCGTGGGCATAGCCCGCTCCCTTATGCAGGAGCCAAGACTTATTTTATGCGACGAACCCATAGCTTCCCTGGATCCCAATTCCTCCAAAGTTATAATGGATCATTTAAGCAATATAAACGAAACCATGAAAATAACCTGTATCTTCAATCTGCATCAAGTGGATGTAGCGCTTAAATACTCCCAGCGGATAATCGGCATCACTTTGGGCAATATCGTGTACGACGGCCCGCCGGAAATGCTTACCAAAGCCAAGATCCACGAAATCTATCAATCTAGCGAGGGTGAATTGATTACAGATGTCGGCTGAATATAAAGAAAAGGCCCCCAAGCCCGAAAACCAAACTTCCGTGTTCGTTAAAAGAAAACGGACATTTACCCTGGTATTTCTTGGTGTAGCAGCTATATTTATATTTTCTGCTGTTGTTACCAAATATGATGTTATAGGCGGCTTTGAATCTATACCCAAAGCAATTATTTGGATAGCAAAAAACCTTATACCCGACGCAAAATCCTGGACGCGCCTGCCAAGGATACTCTCTAAATTGCTGGAAACCACGCTTTTGTCGGTAGCTGTTACGGTATGTGCCGGCATATGCGCCTTTAGCTTTGGTTTGCTTGGCACCAATATAACAAAAATCAATATATTCATCAAAAAAGCGGTCCGCATGATAGCCGCGTTTTTCAGGAATGTTCCCGATGTGGTCTGGGCCATACTACTGCTTTTTTCCTTCGGCCAAAACATCCTTACAGGGTTTTTCGCCTTGTTTTTCGCCACCTTTGGCCTGTTGACCCGCACATTTATAGAAACCATAGATGAGGTCAGCGCGGATTGCGTGGAGGCTCTTAACACCACGGGCGCTACTTATATGCAAACAGTATTTCAGGGCATTATCCCCTCCTCTATGCCAATACTGATATCCTGGGTGCTGTACATGATAGAAACGAATATCCGTTCCTCCACCTTGATAGGTATGCTGACCGCCACAGGCATAGGCTATATGTTCGATCTGTACTATAAACGTTTGGATTACGGTTCCGCCAGCTTAGTGGTTATTTCCATTGTTGTGGTGGTCATTGCTATAGAATCTTTATCCAATCATATAAGAAAGGCGATAATGTGATGAGCGAATTAGCTATTTCGGGAGTGCCTGCCCTCCCCCTGGACTTGCGTAAGCATATTAGAAAAACGCGGGGCGGGAAAATCAGGACAGCCGCGGTAAGCAAAAGCAGCAAAATAATAAATATGACCCTTCTTACCCTGCTTGTTCTAACCGTAATCGGTTTTTTGACCTTCGATTATAAGAACATCGGCTTTGCCGATGCCGTTAAAGACACTATACGCAATTGCAAAGTGCTGTTCGGGCAACCACACTTAACCTATAACACTTTTACCGGAGCCTTAAAAGCATTACTTATGACCTTTTCCCTGGGTGTTTTATCAACTATTTTCGGCGCTATAATTGCTCTGTTCGGCGCGTTGTTTTGCGCTAAAAACATATCCAACCCCCGGGTAGCAAATGTTATAAAAGCCTTTGTCGCTTTTATCCGCGCGGTGCCTACCATACTATGGGTATTGATCTTTACCGTAGCTGCCGGGCTGGGCAGCGTGGCCGCGGTCATCGGCTTGACCTTTCATAGCGTCGCTTACCTGGTAAAAGCCTATTCCGAATCCTTCGAGGAAGTGGATGCCGGTACTATAGAGGCGCTAAAGGCCAGCGGCGCTAATTTTTGGCAGATAGTTTTTCAAACTATCCTGCCTTCTTCCATAAGTTATATGATAGCCTGGACCTTTCTGCGCTTCGAAATAAACTTTACCAACGCCATAGCCATGGGCGCGGCGGCCGGGGCAGGCGGAATAGGGTACGACCTGTTTATGGCCGGCAGTTTTTATTTCGACTTGCGCGAGCTGGGCTTTATAACATACGTTATTGTGATAGCCGTTATCCTGCTGGAAATGGCCGCCACAAGGGTAAAGGCAAAGGTGAGGTAAGCGTGGAAAAGAAAAAATTGACTAAAATTTTGGCTAAAGCGGATAGGCAGGATTTAGCGGCGCTTTCCGCCGATATCAGGCAAAAATACCAGCCGATCATAGTTAAAGGCCCGACAAAGACCCTTGCTATGATAAAAATGCGCGAGCCTGTTAAGGAAAGCCTGTTTTATATTGGGGAAGTCATCGTCTGCGAGGCAGTGGTGGAGCTGGACGGAACTCGGGGCGTAGCTGTTCTGATGGGTGATGACGCGGAAAAAACCCTGGATATGGCTATTATAGACGCGGCGGTGAATAAAGGCGTTTTTGGCGGCATGGATAAGCTTTTGGAGCTGGAAAAACAGCAAGCGGAGCTTGTTATGAGGGAAAACGCCCTGCACCTAAAAACTATGGTCAACTTTGAATCTATGGATCGGGAGGCGCCTAATGATCTCAACGCTTTTAAAAAAGCATAACTTCGACCCGGTATTCGACAGCCAGAAGGTTTTTCGGCTTTTGCTGCAAGCCATGTCCAATCCTGCCAGGGTCGTTAATATAAAAGAATACGCGGATAAGCTTTCGGGCGACAATACTGCGTTTTTAGCCGTGGCTATAACGCTTTTGGATAACGAGACCAGCTTCAATACCTGCGAAAATCATTTATTGGAACAGGAAATAGCTTCGCTTACCTTAGCGAAAAGGGAAGAAATCGCATACGCGGATTTTGTATTTGTATGGGGGCAAAGCGATATAAAATCCGTAATAAAAAACGCCAAATGCGGAACCTTGGCCGACCCGCACAAAAGCGCCACGGTGATCATACAAAATGACGGCGACGCTGCCTGCGCTTTGTCACTTTGCGGACCGGGCATCAACGGGCATATTGCTGTTATGGTATCGCAAAGGGTAGCAGAGGCCCTTGCTTTGCGTAACGCGCAATATTATGAATATCCTCAGGGGATCGACTTGATCTTTGTATCAAACGGAGGCGAGCTGCTGGCTATTCCCCGCCTTGTTAACCAAACGGAGGTGCGATAGATGGCATATGTAGCGGTATCCGGCGGCAAGGAAGCCATAGAAAAAAGCATAGAATTGCTGGATTTTTACAGAAGCGGCACGGATAAAGATATAGATGTGGAAGCTATAGAAAACAAACTTTCTTTGCTGGTGGATCGTGTGATGGGCGAAGCCAGCCTGTATGCAAAAATGTATGCCGCCCTGGCCCTTAAGCAGTGTGAGGGCTCTATGGAGGAAGCGGTATTTTTGTTGAGGGCTTACCGCTCTACCCTTACCAGAAATTATTATACCGATGTAGTAAACGCCAAAGATATGCGGGTGCTGCGCCGTATCTCCGCCGCCTTTAAAGACATAACCGGCGGTCAAATGCTGGGGGCAACCTACGATTATACCCATCGTTTGATCAATTTTGATATAGATAAAGAGGATCCCGCCGCAGGGCGTAAGGCCATAAAAAAAATGTTGGAAGCGCAAACGCCGGAGGAGATCCTTCCCTGCCCGCGCGTATCCGATGAGTTGAAAAAAGAAGGGCTTATAGATATTAGCGATAAGGATGATACTCCACCCCATGATGTTACCGTAAATATGCTGGAATTCCCGGCGGCAAGAAGCGCCCGCCTGCAAACCCTGGCCCGCGCGGATACCGGCTTTGTTTCCGGGCTTGCCTATTCCGTCCTGCGCGGCTTTGGGCAGGTACACCCTACCGTGGGGGAACTGCGTTCGGGGTATGTGGAGCTTTATGTACCGTATATGGGGGAAGGCAACGGCAGCATATACATAGGAGAGATATTGATAACCGAGGTGGAATGCTTCAACACAGCGGACGATAAAGATCAGCTAAAACTTGCCGTGGGTTACGGCGCTGTATTCGGCAGGAACGAAACTAAAGCTATAGCCATGGCTGTTATAGATTACGAGCTAAACAGCAGCGGGGAGTACCCCACGCAAAACGAAGAATTTGTGCTGATGCACGGCGATAGCCTGGAAATGAACGGATTTATCTCTCACCTTAAGCTGCCTCATTATGTTACATTCCAATCCAAGCTGGACGCGGTAAGAAAAACAAGGGAGGCTCCCCATGAATAAAAACTACAACTTTGCCTTTCTTGACGAAGGCTCCAAAAGGGAGATCCGCCGCGCCGCGTTAAAAGCGGTGGCTATACCGGGGTATCAGGTACCCTTCGGCTCGCGGGAGCTGCCCATAGGCCGGGGCTGGGGCACGGGGGGCATACAACTGACCCTTTCTCTTATCGGGCCGGAAGATATCCTAAAAGTTATAGACCAGGGCAGCGACGAGAGCGTTAAC
>WRIA01000024.1 GCA_009782975.1 Clostridiales bacterium | reverse complement strand
AAGGCAGGTACGGACCAGAGGCGGCAGATCCTCCCCGGCCAGCGTAAGCTTTATTTCCTGTAATACCGGTTGCCCCAGAATGGCCAACGCGGCCAGGGCCATGGCCCTGTCTGTCTGAGAGGGCGGTATAATGGCATAAGCTTTAAAATAGCGTGTTAAAGCGGCTTTATCGCAGATATCCGTTCCCCTGCCTTCCAAAGCAGCCGCCTGCAAGGAAAGAAACATATCCGCACAAGCGCCAGCCTGCTGAAGGAGGCCGCCATCCGTATCCTGATATTCGTTCCAGTCCGGCAGCACATCATCTGTTGCCGGCTTAATATACTCCGGCAATACCTTGGCCAAAATGCCATCCGCGTAAAGGGCGGCCCAGCGTTCTTTTATGCCGCCGCCGGCAGCGCCCCGCGATAGTTCCAGCAGTTCCATGGCTTGCAGGCGCGCGCTGCCGCTTATGAACAGCCATTCCCCTTCCGTTTTTAGGGGCGGCGCGTCCCGGTCATCCTTTGCGCCAGTATCCAGTGGTATTTGTGTGTGCGCTGCCAGTGGCAGATCGTCATCCACAACGGCCCAGATATATAACCGCCACTCTCCCAAAGGCAAGCTATCCGGCAGTTCCAGCTCCGCGCGGCCGTTTTTGTCCGATTCCAGGGCGGCAAAACAAATGGCTTTTTTATCCCATGTAGCCGTATCGTCACCGGGGCGCGGATATCTTTGCGGCAAATAGGCTCTGCCCAAAAGCCCGTTTGCGCGGTTAGGAGCATAAAGCGCGGCGGCCATATCCTCCGTTAAGCGGCCCGGCGGCGCTATCATGGCCAGCAGGCTTACATTGGTATGGGCGGTACCGGCGGCGTCTTTTACTGTAAAGAGGGCTGCTCCTTCCGCCATTTCCGCTTCTATATGCAGGCTGCGGGATAGCGTTTCCGGCAATAGGCTGTAACAGGGCGTTATATAATAGTGCCCGCCGCCGAAAGCCGCCGCCTGCCAATAAGCACCGCCCAGGTCGTCCCGGCTGAACACGGCGGTATGCCGTCCCTGCCGCTCCACTAAGGCTTCTTTTAATCCGTTTCCGCTTTTTATGAACAGGCAGGGAGCAAAATCTTTATTTACACCTGTAACTCTAAGCGTATATTCTTCCTGAAGTGCATAAAAATCCTTGTCACCGGCCAGCAACGCATCGGAACCGGCCACAGGCTCGCTTAAGCAAAGCGGTCCTTCCTCCACCGCAAAGCCCTTACTTATCAGCATTTGCCCACTTTGCCATATCTGCAACTCGTACTGCCCGGGGGTAAGGCGCGGCAAAGGCAGGCTGCCGTGAAATATATTGCCGTTCAGCGGCGCATAGCCCTGCCATACCGGCTCTTTTGGCGCGGATACCCCGCAGATATATACGCTGACGCGGTTCCATTCCCACTCCGCATTGTCGCGCCGCCGCATATAGCCCCAAAAGTCCAGCGTATCGCCATTATTATAGGTATCCTGACTCAATACCGTGTATTGCCAGATATCCACGCTTGCCTGCGACCTACGGGTATCTGTATTAAAAAAATCCGTAAGCACAAACTCCGAAGATCCTTGGCGCAGTAAATAAACATCCTTTTTGGTAAGCAACCATTCCGGCACGGCCAACTGTGACAGATCATGGGCCAGCTCCAAACGCAGCAGGCCGTCCTCATCCGTCAGGCCGGTGGCGCCGCTGTTGATATGCGTGACCTGACAACCGGCAGCGGGGATACCCTCAGTTCTGTTTATCCAAAAAAGGCTTTCTTGCAGGGATGTTTCCAAAAAAGCTGTAAGATCGCTTATTTGAAAGCGGATATCACGGCTTTGCCCGCGATAACTGGCCTGCAACAGATAACAGCCGGTTGGCAGCGCGCTGGGCCAGCTTAAACGGTATCCACCTCTTACGGACAGCGCATACAGCTCATTTGTAAAAAGGCGGGTAAGGGCAGACGTATCCGCCTCCTGAGGGTAAAGGCCCCTGTGGCTCCAAAACGGGTATGTACCGCGCAAGAGCAGTATATCTTCGGCATACGCTTTAGCGTCCGGGTATCGGTAAAGCGTAACATTTAGCCGTGGCTCTGTATTATCAAGTGGGTCATCGGCGGATCTTGCCGCCATATTGTTATCTCGGTCAAAAAAATCGCAATCAAACGCCGGGTGTTGCTCCGGCGTAAAAACGGAAAGCGCGGCAACATACCACAGGGCTTGTGGCGCGCTGCCATCGGTATTTGCGGTCTCGAAGGCAAAGCTGTAATCTTCCGCCAGCGTAAGATCGCTGCTTAAAGACGGCAACCCGGCAAGCAGCGTTACAGTATAAACCGTAAGCGGGGCAAGCTCTTTTTCCGGTATAAAACGCAGGCAATTGCCTTCCTGCTCAAAACTGCCGTCGACCTGCGGTTCTACCAGAAAATGATGGGGCAGCTCGGCAAAATCCGGGGCAATGCTTTGATTAAAATATATATTAAGGCCGCTATCCGGCCGCACAAAAACATCGGCCATACCGGGAACAGCGGCTTCCACGCGCCATTCCTGCTTGGTCTGGAAGGCCCAGCGCAGTGTACCGGCCTCGGTATGCAAGGCAAAGCGGTATATCTGACCCGGCTGCAAAGGCTCCACAGGCACGGCAAGCACCTCTTTGGCCTGCAAACCCTGGTGAAAATTAAATTCTACGGCCGGTTCCACCACAAGAAAACGCCGCACTGCATTGGCGCTTACTCCATCCGTAAAAATGAAACGGAAGGCAGAGCTTATATCCACGCCGCCAGTGTCGGCCAGCGTTGGTTCGACCAGGGCGTTTTCCACCGCGGCCAAAGATATCTCCCGCGTATTGTTAAGCAGCAGCACCGAGCCTATTACTATGCCTATAACAGCCAGGCCGATCAGCCAATAGGTAAACTTACGCATTTTTTCTCCTATATGTATTCTATAATCCGGAGAAATCCAGTGTGGCAAAGTAATCTTCCAATGTTTCGGCACGGCGTATAAGCTCCACGGCGCCGTCCTCCCGCAGCAGCAATTCCTTGCCCCGCAGCCGTCCGTTATAATTGAAACCCATGGAATGACCGTGAGCGCCGGTATCGTGCAAAACAAGCAAATCGCCCTCCTCTATTTGGGGCAAGGCGCGGTCGATAGCGAATTTATCATTGTTTTCGCATAAAGAACCGGTTATATCATACAAGTGGTCATGAGGGTCTTTTTCCTTGCCCAGCACCGTTATATGGTGATAGGCATTGTAAAGGGCCGGGCGCATCAAATCGGCCATACAGGCATCCAGACCAATATATTGCTTGTATGTGTCCTTGTGGTGCAGCACTTTGGCTACCAGATAACCATAGGGCCCGGTAATAATGCGTCCGCATTCCAGATGCAGGCCCAGCTTATCCAGGCCGGCGGGCTTAAGTATGCGCCCGTATTCTTCTTGTATGCTCCGCCCCAGCCAGCCGATATCCACAGCCTGTTCTTCCGGCCTGTAGGGTATGCCAATGCCGCCGCCAAAATTTATGAATTCCAGCTCTATGCCCAGCTCACGTTTAACGGTCACGGCCAACTCGAACATCATCACCGCAGTTTCCACAAAGAAAGCTCCGTTCAACTCATTGGAGATGACCATAGTATGCAGTCCCAGGCGTTTTATGCCCTTCTGCCGGCAACAGGCCAAAGCCTGCAATATCTGTGGGCCGGTCATGCCGTATTTGGCTTGCTCCGGGAAACCGATTATCTCGTTGCCGCCCTCACGTAAGCTGCCCGGATTATAGCGAAAGCTCAATACAGGGGGCAGCGTAGCAAGTTTTTCCAAAAACGGCAGGTGGCTGATATCGTCCAGATTAAGTATAGCACCCAACTGCAAGGCCTTCAGGTATTCCTCAGCCGGAGTATCGTTCCCGGAAAAAAATATGTCTTCTCCTATTATACCTGCTTTATGCGACAGTATAAGCTCGGAAAGGGAACTGCAATCCGTGCCCAGGCCTTCCTGATGCAGTATTTTAAGGATATATGGATTAGGCAAGGCTTTTACGGCGAAATGCTCTTTGAAACCGGGGGCCCAGGAAAAGGCCTCGTTCAACGCTCGGGCATTGGAGCGCATGGGCGCTTCCAGATACAGATGGAAGGGCGTACCGAATTCAGCGGCTATAACGCGCAGCTTCTCTTCCGGCACAGGCAGGGTTTTTACGGTCATAGGCTACTCCTTAACTGTAGAATAAATATTTACTAATTATGCCAAAAAGCTGGCCGTTTGTCAAGTGTAACAGTTTGTGGGGGCCGGTCATTCCAAGTACGAGAGCAGCAGGCCGGCGGGTATGGCAAGGCCGCTATCGGGAATATCCCGCAGGCTGGCAAAAATGACCCCCACCACCAGGCCATCGCTGTTAAAAAGCGGGCTACCGGAACTGCCGGAACGTACCGGCCCGTAAAAACAGATGACGCTGTCCTGCCCGTAGCTCAACATTTCCGCCATAACAGCCTCGGAGATAGTCCAATCGAAACCCAGCGGGTTACCTATAAATATCAGCGGAGCATCCGGCAAGGGCAATTCCGCGCTAAGTTCCACATGTGGCATATCCTCGCCAACAATCATCGCCACAGCCAAGTCATAATCCCCCACATACTGCCAGTTGCGCGCCGGATAACGCTGTCCGTCCGCAAATGTCACCATAACGCCGGTATTGCCCTCTACCACATGGCGGTTGGTGACTATAAGACCATCTGGGCTTATATTAAAGCCGCTGCCGGAGGAAGAAACACCGTTTATGCTTACCACCGCCTGCTTAAGAGAAACCAGCGCCTCGTCCTTGGCCAGCACGCCGGAGCGGGCAAGGAAGCTTATATCCGGCATATTCCTGATCGACGGCAGACCGGCGCTGGTAAGAAAAAAAATTACCGCCAGCAGGGTAACAACGGCGGTCAAACCGTTGAATACACGCTCCGGCCAGCCGGATAGCGGCTGTTCTTCCTCGTCCGGCAAGCGGTTGAGTTCACGTATTTCCGCCCAATCCAATTCCCGCGCCTGCTCTTTATTGATCTCCCGCCAATAATGGCCGCCGCCCAAATATTCCGCTTTGCCGCGCCCGCGGCGCACTATGCGATACTTAGCCATGTACGGCAACCTCACATCCCAATAGTGCCAACATTTGGCGGGCCGCGTTATCATCCCAGCTATGCAAGGACATATCCGGCTCATATCCAGCGGATAGCCATTGCTCGGCACGGCTGCGGTTATACGCGCAAAAATGGGCTCCGGCCCCGCGGGCCGCCTGAATATCTATAAGGGCATCCCCTACGACCAAAGTATCCTTTGCTGTAATGTAAGGATAGCGAGCCATAAGATCCAGCATACCGCCGGGCGCCGGCTTAAGCTCCCGCGCGCCGCCCCGTCCCATAATATATTCCAGCCGGTCAGCAAGACCCAGTTGCAGCAGTACGGAGCGGGCAGCTTCCTCCTTGGTATTTGTTAGTGCCACTATATGGGCGTATGGGCTTAAAAACTCCAGAGTGCGCTCTATGCCGGGCTCCGGAACGGCGTTTTTCAAACCGGCGTATTCTATCTCATCCACGCGATCCCAGATAAACGCTTCCAACTTAGGGGAAAATCGTTCGCTTGTACGGAAAAGTCCCATGGTATGCGTAAGGGGCAAAGTTTCATCCGGCTCGTACCCGCCCTTTCTAAGCAGGCGCAAAGTCTCGGCTTTCATAAGCGGAAAGTCCAGGTAGGATTGTATAAGCGTATTATCCATATCGAAGATGATCAGTTTATCAAGTTTTATCATAAAGTACCTCGGTAGGAAATAAAGGCATAAAGCAGAATTATGAAAGCGACGAATAATTGATATATGTGATAGAAAGCCGGGTGGAAATAATGTTGAACGCACGTCAACTAAAGCTTATAGCTTGCGTTTCGATGATATTCAGTCATACGGGAGTTATTTTTTGGCCGTCTCAGGTGTGGTGGCAGATACCGGGGCGTATAGCCATGCCGATCTTTGCTTTTATGATAGCCAACGGCGCGCGGATGAGCCGCAATGTTTGGCAATATCTTACCAGGCTGCTTGTATTCGCCGCGCTTATACAATATCCTTACTCTGTGTTTTTGGCTAACGGGCGTCTTAATATTTGTTTTACACTGGGCCTGGGGCTGGCGGCCATAATAGCCTGGCAAAGCAGCCTGCCTGTTATTGCGCGTCTGACCATGGTGCTGGCCGCTTGCCTTACTGCGGAATGGCTGAACGCGGAATACGGCTGGTACGGCATAATGATGATATTTTTCAGCCATATATTCTTTACAGAACGGCGTATGTTAGCTATAGGCTGGGTCGCCCTTAACGCGGTCCTTCTTTGGCAAATGACTTCCGACTTGCTTGCCGGAGATACCTATCCGCAGGTACAGGGGTTATGCCTGCTGGCGCTGCCCTTAGTTTTGTTATATGATGGAAAACGGGGCGGCGGCTGGCGCTGGGAGTTCTATGCCTTTTATATAGGTCATCTGGCGCTGCTGTACGCCCTGCGCCGTGCATTGTGGGGCTTTTAATCCAATTCATCCAGTGTTTTATAGAAGCCGGGCGTAAAATGCTCCATAAAATAACTGACCGCGGGCAGATCCCCGTAGAGGGCTATCTCTTTTAAGGTGGCTTCCTCTGCCTGCGCGAATTCGCCATTTCCGGCGGCGCTTTCCTCCACGCATTTAAGATAAGCGGCTATCTTATCGGCGGCCTTTACCAGCCGCTGATTTTTATCCGCCTCAGGGAACAGCAACGGCTTATATGCCCGTGAAAGCTCCGGCGGCAGCATATTAAGGAGCTTTTCCTTGGCTATCTCCTCTATCCTACCATAGGCTTCCTTTATTTGAGGGTTGAAATATTTTACCGGCGTTGGCAAATCGCCAATAAGCACCTCCCCT
>WRIA01000023.1 GCA_009782975.1 Clostridiales bacterium | reverse complement strand
TTTCATTTCTTCACCATCACTTTTTTCAGTGTAAAGGTAGTAATCGCGGACCGGGTACGGGACAAAGTAATGCACAGGCGGCTTCTCCCTGCGGTATACTTGCGGGGTCATATAGAACCGCTTCGCAAAAGCCCGCGTAAACCCGTCGTGAGAATCAAAGCCTCCGTCCAGCGCGCCGTCGACCACCTTCGCGTCCGAATCCCGAAGCTCCTTAGCGGCCGCCGTGAGCCTCATAGCCCGGATATACTCAAAAGGGGTCTTGTCCGTCAGTTCCTTGAAAAGACGCAGCGCATACCAGGGGCTATATCCGGCGGCGCGGCTCAAGTCCTGCAGCGTGATCTCGCTTTCAATATGCGAGGCGATATATTTTTGCATCCTGTCCACGGCGTTTATCTTATCCCAATCTTCCACTGCTACCACCTTCCGCCTAATATGATAAAGTAAAAGCGGGCAGATTTCTCGACCGTGCTTGCCGGATTTACTTGATTCCGGTACAAATAGACATATAATGTAGAATAAGCAGGCGCAGTGTATAATGTCAAACCCTTTAAGCGCCAGCAAAAAATATTTGTGAACCTAAACATTTTATTTAGAAACGCGAATATTTTATTTAGATATCTAAATATTTTTTCCTACAGTACCGCGCAAAAACTTACCATAAACATAGCATAAAACGATGAATATTTCAACAAAATTTGACACGGCGATATCCCTTGACAAAAGCCTTTGTTCCTACTATGATAGATAATAGCGGCAAGGAGGTTAATTATGACAAATGTATTCGATACCCTGATAGAACGCGGCTTTATAGAACAATCCAGTAACGAGGAAGAAGTGCGCCGTTTACTGGGCAACCCGCCCGTGACCTTTTATATAGGCTTCGACCCCACTGCGGATAGCCTGCATATAGGCCATTTTATACCCATTTTACTGATGATGCATCTGCAAAAGGCCGGACACAGGCCCATAGCGCTTATGGGCTGCGGCACCACTATGGTGGGGGATCCTTCTGGTCGCAGCGATATGCGGAAGATGATGAGCATGGAGCAGATAAACGAGAATTGCGCGGTCATCAAAAAGCAATTTTCGCGCTTCCTTTATTTCGACGATAAAGACGGCGCTATAATGGAAAACAACGCCGACTGGCTTTGCAAATTGAATTATGTGGAGTTTTTGCGCGATTACGGCAAGATGTTTTCGGTAAACCGTATGCTTACCGCCGAATGTTTCAAACGCCGCATGGAAGTGGGCCTTACTTTTTTGGAATTCAACTATATGCTTATGCAGGCTTATGATTTTCTGGAGCTGTACCGCCGCCATAAAGCGGTGATGCAGATGGGCGGCAACGATCAGTGGTCCAATATACTGGCCGGTGCGGATCTTATCCGCCGCGTGGAGGGCGCCGATGCCTATGCGCTGACGGTAAAACTGCTATTGACCAGCACCGGGCAAAAAATGGGCAAAACGGAAAAAGGCGCGCTGTGGCTGGATAGGGATAAAGTTACGCCTTACGAATTTTACCAATACTGGCGCAACATAGACGACGCCGATGTATATAACAGCCTTAGCCTGCTTACCTTTCTGCCTATGGCAGAGATACGGGAGCTTACCGCACAGGGCGCCGATATCAACAAAGCAAAGGCGCGGCTGGCTTACGAGGTAACGGCGCTGGTGCATAGCGCGGACGACGCTGCACGGGCGCAGACTGCGGCGGCGGCCTTGTTTGGCGGCGGCGGGGATATCAGCAATATGCCCACCACAGTGCTTACTAAAGACGAATTCGGCGCGGGCATGGATATACTTTCTCTGCTGCTTGCCGCCAAACTTATATCCGGCACAAGCGAAGGCCGCCGCCTTATCGCCGATGGCGGCGTGTATCTTAATAACGAGCGGGTAACGGATATCCGGCTTAAAGTTGATGAAACCGCCTTTGACGCGGGCCATGCCTTGCTGCGCAAGGGCAAAAAGGTTTATCATAAGGTAGAGTTACGCTAAAGATTTAAAGGCGCGCGGCTAACACCGCGCGCCTTTAAAATTCCAGCTCCAGCACTACCGGACAGTGATCGGAGCCATAAACCTCCGGCAGTATATAGGCATCGCGCACATACGGCTTTAGGGCCTTAGACACAAAGAAATAATCTATACGCCAGCCCACATCGCGCTCCCTGGCGCGTGTTTTCATATCCCACCAGCTATAGTAGCCGCCTCCCTCGTGGAACATACGAAAGGTATCTATAAATCCGGCTTCCAGCAATTTATCTATCCAGGCGCGTTCCATAGGCAAAAAGCCTGTGTTTTTTTCATTTTCTTTAGGCCGGGCAAGGTCTGTTTCCTTATGGGCTGTGTTGACGTCGCCGCATATGACTAGCGGTTTTTCCTCGCTCATGGCCCAGTGCAGCATATCTTCGTAAAAATCCATCTTAAACTGCAAGCGTTCCGGCCCTTGCCCGCCATTGGGAAAATAGCAGTTGAAAAGCTTGAATTCCGGAAAATCCAGCAAAATGGAGCGGCCCTCCCTGTCGTAGCGTTCGAAACCCAGGCCATAGCGCGCGTTAAGAGCCTGACGGCGGCTGAACACGGCCACACCGCTGTAACCGGGGCGCTCGGCGGAAAACACATATGGTGTATAGCCCTCCCAGGCCAAAAGCTCCGGCGGTATCTGCTCCGGCTTGGCTTTTAACTCCTGAAAACACAATATATCCGGCTTAAGGATATCAAGACTTTCCATAGCCCCTTTTTTAAGCGCGGCACGCACGCCGTTTACATTCCAGGATACCAGCCTGATAATGTCCACCGCCTTTCTTATGTTGTTTTACCGCAAATATTTTTTCAGTATAGATTTTTTTGCAGATACTCCTTTACCAGCGGCAGAGCAAACAAGGCTCCGTAATCCGCTAGGGAAAGTTCTTCCCCCCGCTTGTTTTCCCCCACCCCGCAAGCATAAAGGGCCTGCCGCCAAAAACCGGTTCCACCGCCCAGGGAGTTATTAAAGCTGTTTTCCAAGGTTTTACGCCGGTGGCTGAAAGCAGCGTTCAAAAAACGCGCAAAACGCTCCGGGCTTTCAACGGCAAATGGCGGTTGTTTATGCCGTATCACCTGTATGACCGCCGATTCTACCCGCGGCACAGGAAAAAAACACTCATTGGGTACCGTAAAAAGCATTTTGACAGTACCGAAATACTGCGTCAGCAAAGCCAGCGGCCCGTTTGTTCCGCCACCGGGCAAAGGCAGCAGCTTCTGCGCTACCTCCTGCTGCATCATCAAGGTCAGACCGCGCCATAAGCCGCCATGCAACAGCAAACGCTGTATCAACTGGCTGGTGATACTGTAGGGCAAATTAGCCACAGTAAGATGACTATCCCAATGCCGCGCCGCCTCGTAAGCCGCGTAGCCGAAGCTCAGGGCGTCGCCCTGTAGCACTTCCACTTGCCCGTTGGCGGCAAATACGCGGCGCAAATAAGCGGCAAGCCGCCCGTCCAGCTCCAACAGTGTTAAGTAGCCCGCGTTCAAGGCCAGGTGTTCGCTTAAAGCGCCCAGCCCCGGGCCTATTTCCAGCACATTATCGCCTGTACCGGCCCCTGACGCCGAACAGATCTTTTCCGCCACGTTTTCGCATATCAAAAAATTCTGACCCAGTGATTTGCTGGGGTTTATCTCAAGCTCCCGCAACAAACGCCTTACCACAGGCGCGGAGGCTATATGCCGCATAAATATCCACCTGCTTATGATCAGTAGTTTAGTAATCTAGTATATTCAGTATGTTATTATTTAGGGGAACGGCCAAAGCCGTTCCCCTAAAGTTATTTACTTTCAAGCTACGCGAGCTACTCCAATATATACACTGCTATACCTCGCTTACGGCCCCATATCATACATTCGTCGCGGGTATCAAAATACACATCTATTATATTTCCCTTTATAAGACCGCCCGTATCGGCGGCAATGGCCAAACCGTAGCCATCCACATAGACTCTGCTGCCCAAAGGGATAACGCCCGGATCCACTGCTATGGTGCCCACGGCCGGCCAGGTGCCGGTAGCGGTCCTGTTGCCTGTCCAGGTATAGGCTGTAGATTCCATAAAAAGCCTGCGTGTATATATCAATATCTCTTCGCCAACGGTTATCTCCCCCGTATCGGCACTATCGCCGCTGCGGCTGGCTAAAACAGGCTGATCCTCCAAAGCCCTGAGTGGAGCGGCAGGCATAGCCGTTTCGGATGTTACGCCTTCCTCATTTACGCTTATATCAAAAGATGGGGAAACATCCTCCGGCAATAAGGAGAAATCTTCCGCCGCAGGCAGGATCTCGGCCGCGGTATTTACGACGCCTTTTACTGAGGATATCCGCACAAAATGGCTTTGTTCCGGATCCCCGCCGCTTATCTGGCCGGCCAGTGCGGTAACGCTTAATCCGGGCAAAGGCAAGGAGTATTCATCGCTGAAAATAAACAGCCCTATTAGCCCGGCCAGCAGGCAGCAACAAACACCCAAGGCCGCTATCAGTACAGGACGGCTTCCTTTTTCCCGCGAAGACGCGGGCCTGCCAGAAATCGGCGCCGCGGCTGAACTTGACCCCTGCGCCATTACGGTGGCTATCGCAACTTCTCCTAATTCGGTTGGGCGTAACCAAACGCCGGTCGCCTTAGTCATAATATACCTCGCATAAGATTTAGCTTATCTATTTTATCTCATAGCAGGCTTTTTGTCAAGTTTATTCCGCTTTAGCTGGCCTTATTGATTTATACCAAAAAGTCGGCAGGCGTTTTTAGCGGTGATTCCCGATATTTCCTCCGGGCTTTGGCTGCGTATTTCCGCTAGTCTGGCCGCCACCAGGCTTACCCGTGCCGGTTCATTGATCTTGCCGCGATAAGGATGCGGGCTAAGATAAGGAGAATCCGTTTCCGTAAGCATCATATCCGGCGGAACCTTGGCCGCCACCTCGCCTAATTTTGGCGCGTTGGTATAGGTAAGCGGCCCGGCAAAGGATATCATAAAACCCAGGTTAAGGCATTCTTTAGCCATTTCCCAGCCGCCGGAAAAGCAATGGAAAACCCCGCCGTTCTCCCCTGCCCGCTCCTGCCGCACGATGCGCATAATATCACCATGGGCCTCGCGGTCGTGGATTATTATAGGCTTTTTTGCCGATTTAGCCGCGGCTATCTGGGCAATAAAGGCGCTTTGCTGAACCGTGCGGGGGGAAAGGTCGCGGTAATAATCCAGACCTATCTCTCCCCAGGCTACTACTTCCGGCGCTTCGGCCAGTTTAAGCAGCTTTTGTAGCATTTCATCCGTAAGCGTTTTGGCGTCATGAGGATGAACGCCCACCGCCGCGTAGATTTGGCCCGGATATTTTTCCGCCAGACGCAGGCTCATAAGGGAGGAAGGCCAATCCGCGCCGCAATTCAATATCCGCTTTACCCCGGCATCCTCAGCGCGCGCCAAAACGCCCTCCAGATCATCATATAGCTTTTTATCATTCAGATGTGCATGACTGTCGAACAGCATACGGCCTCCGTTTCCGCCATTATCAAATACTTAATATATGACGATATTTAATATCAGCCAATATTAAATAGTTGTTTATATTCAATATAAAGCAACTATTTTAAGTAAAACAGTAGTATCCTGTTGGGATACTACTGTTTTTCCGGTTCATTGCCAGGTATTCAACGTACCCTGGTACCGCTTTCTATGCTTGGCACTTCCAGCAGTTCCAGTTTACCGGTGTCGTCATTTACCGCCGAAAGAAGCATGCCCCTGGATACAATACCGCGTATCTTTACCGGCTGCAAATTGGCGATGGCTATAAGGTTTTTGCCTATCAGTTCTTCCGGCTTATAATACTCGGCTATGCCGGATATTATGGTGCGGGCTTCCTCCCCCATCTGCAATTCGAACTTAAGCAGTTTATCCGTTTTGGGAACTTTTTCGCAGGCCAGCACCTTTACCACGCGCATATCCATAGTCTTGAACTGATCCATGGTTATTTCCGGCTCCAGCTCTATAGCGGCGGGCGCTGTTGCGGTAATATCAGCGGCGGAGGTAGCGGACAGGGGTATCTCGTCCAGAGCGGTTAGATCTATACGCGGGAACAGCGGCTCGCCCTTGGTGACCTCATTGCCTTCGGGAAGCTGTCCCCACTGCGTCTCCGCAGCAAGGTCATCGACCTCCCAGATGTCACCCAGCGACAGGCGCGTGAACACCTCGGCAGATGTCGCCGGCATCACCGCTGCGGTCAGCAGCGCAACGATGCGCACGGCCTCGAGCGCGTTGTAGAGTACAGCGTCCAGATGGGCCGCATCGGCCTCGTCCTTGGCCAGGTTCCAGGGGGCCGAGTCCTCCAGATAAAAGTTCGTCGCCTTGACCAGTTCCCAAATTGCCTCGAGCGCGCCTGCGTAGTCGAGCTTGGCCATCTTCGCATCGACCGTCTCGAACAGGCCCGCTGCGATCTCGCGCAGCCGTGCCCCCTCGTTCTCATCGGCATACCCGGCCGCGTCCGGAACCTTGCTGTCGCGATACTTGCCGACCATGTTGAACAGGCGCGAGACGAGGTTGCCCCAGTCGTTGGCCAGATCACCGTTGTAGCGCTGCACCATCGACTCCATCGAGATGTTGCCGTCGGCGCCGAAACTGACGTCGCGCAGGAAGTAATAGCGGAACCCGTCGACCCCGAAGCGCTCCACCAGGGAGACCGGCGTCTGCGCATTGCCCTTGGACTTGCTCATCTTCTCGCCCTTGGTCAGCAAAAAGCCATGGGCGAAGATGTGCTCGGGCAGCTCCAACCCGGCCGCCATCAGCATCGCCGGCCAGATCACGCAGTGGAAGCGGATGATGTCCTTGCCCACGAAGTGGTATTGGGCCGGCCAGCGCCAGGCGAACTGCTCGGCACGCTCGGGATCCCCGTAGCCAACAGCCGTCACGTAGTTCA
>WRIA01000022.1 GCA_009782975.1 Clostridiales bacterium | reverse complement strand
CGTGGCTTCCTCCAAAAAATATGCCGCGGAAATAGCCACACAACTGCACGACGACCATGTGGATGCGGTCATTCTTACCTCCACGTGAGGCACCTGCACTCGTTGCGGCGCAACGATGGTAAAAGAGATAGAACGTTCCGGCCTGCCGGTGGTGCATATGTGTACGGTGGTACCCATATCTTTAACGGTGGGCGCCAACCGCATAGTACCCACGGTGGCCATACCGTATCCTTTGGGCAACCCCAAGCTGGATAAGGCAGCGGAAAAAGAATTACGCCGTAAGCTGGTGCGCAAAGCGCTGCGCGCCCTGGAAACGCCGGTAACGGAGCAGACCGTATTCGAAGACTAATGGCCTGCTTCGCAGCCAAGTGCTTGGTGTTGCTTGTGTTTTATTGATGCTAAGAGGACGTAAATGACAAAAAGACGCGCCCTGCTCTGTCCTCTGTCATCTGGCTTCTGACTTCTATTTTGGAGGTGACTATATGGATTACCCCGTGTTGAAAGGGGCCGGTTATGCTCTTATTCAGGCCAATGATATGCTTATACATCAGGGCACGACCCAGACCACGGAAATGCGCGTAAACCCGGAATCGGAATACCTGAAGGAGTTGCACGGGCATCTGCGGAGCTTTACGGACGCGGTGGCGTATCCTCCCAACCAGGCCTATATAGGCAATATAGCCCCTTTGGAGCTTAACGGCATAGAGCGCCCCTGGTACGGTCATCCTCTACCGGATGCCGGCCGGGATGGCAAGTATGGGGAGATCATGCCGCTGGATGAGTTTTATGGCCTTATGCAAGCCGTGGATGTATTCGACCTGGTGCTGCTGGAGGAATCCTTCCGGTTGCCGGTAAAGGAAAAGCTGCTGGCCCACGCTGTTGTGGGAGGCTGGAAATGCCTGGATAAGCTGGAAAAGAATCCCGCCACTACAGAGCAGATAGAAGAACAGGTAAACGTGCATCATGCCGAGCCCTTCTATCTGGAAGGCCGTCTTATAGGATGCGTAAAAAAGGCCCATGCCTTCGACCAGGCTTTAAGCGCCCACGTGATGTTCGAGAACCTGGTATCCAAGGCCTCGGCAGCTTTTGCTTTGGAATTGCTGCTCCATAAGACCGATCTTAAGCGCGAAGAAGTGGAATACATAATAGAGTGTTCGGAGGAAGCCTGCGGCGATATGAATCAGCGCGGCGGGGGCAACTTTGCCAAAGCCATAGGTGAGATCTGCGGCTGCCTTAAGGCTACCGGCTCCGACACGCGCAGCTTTTGCGCCGGCCCGGCACATTCCCTGGTGGAAGGAGCGGCGCTGGTGCAAGCCGGCGTATATAAAAATGTGGTGGTGCTGGCCGGTGGTGCCGTGGCCAAGCTGGGCATGAACGGCAAGGATCATGTAAAGAAGGGCCTGCCCCTTTTAGAGGACGTACTGGGCGCTTTTGCCGTGCATATAGGGGAAAACGACGGCGTAAGCCCGGTAATACGCACGGATATCGTGGGCCGTCACACCATAGGCAGCGGCGCCTCGCCCCAGGCCGTGATGCAGGCCATAGTAGCCGACCCTCTGGATAAAGTGGGCCTTAAAATAGCAGATGTGGATACGTTTTCCGTGGAGATGCAAAACCCGGAGATCACCGAACCTGCCGGAGCCGGGGATGTACCCAAAGCCAATTATAAGATGATAGCCGCCCTGGGCGTGATGCGCAAGGAATTTGAACGCGCCGAGCTGGACACGGTAGTAAACCGCATAGCAATGCCGGGTTTTGCGCCCACCCAGGGGCATATACCCTCCGGCGTGCCCTTTTTGGCTCATTGCCGGGAACAAATAATGGCCGGCAAACTTAAGCGTGTGATGATAGTGGGCAAGGGCAGTCTGTTTTTGGGCCGCCTTACAAATCTGTTCGACGGCGTTTCCTTTATCGTGGAGGCCAACTCCGGCCCGACTGCCGGGGAAAAATCCGTGGATAAGGAAGCCGTGCGCCAAATGGTGGCGGAGGCTTTGCGTGGATTTGCCGCGACCCTGGCCGGGGAGTGACCGCCGAGAGGAGAATAGCGCTGTGGAAAATAATACGCAAGTTAAACAGATGATAAGCGAAGTTTTCGCGGAGCTGGCAAGCGGGCTACAAACCGGCTCCTTTGCCCCACGGCCCAGGGTGGGCCTTACGCTGCTTGGCAGCGAGCATGGCCCAAAGGAGATGCTGGCCGGGGCGGAACTGGCCCAAAGGGAGGATCCCTCCATAGAGGTCGTTGTGATAGGCGGTAAAGCAAGCACCTCCCTAACCCTTATAGAAGCCGCCGATGCCGGGGAAGCCCACAAAAAAATGGACGCTATGCTGCTTAACGGGGAGCTGGCGGCCGCGGTTACCATGCACTACAGCTTCCCCATAGGTGTTTCCACGGTGGGGCGGGCCATAACTCCGGCCCTGGGCAAAAGTATGTTTATAGCCAACACCACCGGAACTTCGGATACAGAGCGGGTGGCGGCTATGATAAAGAACGCCATAAGCGGTATAGCTGTAGCCAAGGCCTGCGGTAATCCCCGCCCCACGGTGGGCCTGTTGAATCTGGACGGAGCGCGCCAGGCGGAACGCGCCCTTTGCAAACTGGCCGATGCCGGCTACGATATACGTTTTAGCGAAAGCGCGCGGGCCGATGGCGGCGCGATGATGCGCGGTAACGATCTGTTACAGGGAGTTTGCGATATAATGGTGATGGATAGCCTGACCGGCAATGTGCTTATAAAGCTGCTTTCCGCCTATAACAGCGGCGGCAGTTACGAAGCTATAGGCGACGCTTACGGCCCCGGTGTGGGCCGCGGCTACGACCGTATCATAAACATAATATCCCGCGCTTCGGGAGCGCCCGTGGTAGCGGGAGCCATACGCTTTGCCGGAGCCTGCGCTAAAGGTTCCCTGCTTGCCAAGGTGGAGGCGGAATTTGCCGCCGCCGAAAAAGCGGGCTTATCCGCTGTTTTGGCCGGGCTGACCGGCACAGGCGGGAAGAATGCGGAAGCCCCGCGGGAAATAGCGCCGCCCCCGGAAAAAGTGGTAACGGAGGAGATACCTGGCATAGAGATATTTGCATTGGAGGACGCGGCGCGTTTGCTGTGGCAAAAGGGCATATACGCCACCAGCGGCATGGGCTGTACCGGCCCGGTGGTGCTGGTGGCCGCGGACGACCACGAGGCGGCCCTTAAATATCTTAAAGAAGGGGAATACTTATAAAATACAGAAGGGCGCGCAAACCGCGCCCTTCTGTATTTTATATAGTAGTGCAGGTCACCACTGCACGGGCGAGCAGGTCACTGCTGCACGGGCGAGCAGGTCACTACTGCACGAGCGTGCAGGTCACTGCTGCGCGCATCATAGCCATAAACCGCAAGGCGCGGCTTGCACGCAAAGCGTAAAAATGCTATACTTATAACGGCCCGCCGGCCTTAAAGCCGCCGCTAGCACAAGACCCGATAACCGCATGGTACTGGGAGGAAATGGTCTATGGAATATCATATATTTGCCGTAAACCCCGGCTCCACCTCTACAAAAATAGGCTTATTCAAAAACGAGACGGAGCTATGGGTGCAAAATCTGGAACACGGCGGGGAGGATCTGCGCGAAAGGGAAACTATAGGCGAGCAACTGGCCTATAGAAGGGACCGCGTTTTGGAAGCGCTTAACCAAAAAGGCCTGAACATGGCGGAGCTTTCCGCCGTTGTGGGCCGGGGCGGTATGCTTCCGCCGGTAAAAGCCGGGGGCTACACCGTTAATCAATGTATGCGCGACAGGCTGCAAAAATCCCGTATAGGCTTTCATGCCTCTAACCTGGGAGCTTTGATAGCCGATTCCATAGCCGTACCCCTGGGCATACCCGCCTATATCTACGATGCGGTATCCGCCGACGAATTATACGATATAGCCCACATAACAGGCATACCGGAGGTTTACCGCCAAAGCTTCTGCCATGTACTTAATGCCAAGGCTACCTGCCGCAAGGCGGCAAAAAAAAGGGGCAAGCGGTATCAGGATATGAACTTTTTGGTGGGGCATTTGGGCGGCGGCATCTCCATCAGCGCCCACGAACGGGGAAGGATAGTTGACGTTATCACCGACGACGCCGGGCCCTTTTCCCCCGAACGCTCCGGCAGCATACCCTTGCGCACTATCGTGGATATGTGCTATTCCAACAAGTACGAGCATAAGGAAATGCTATATAAGCTGCGGGGCATGGGTGGGCTTAAGGCTCATTTCGGCTTTCACGATTGCCGGAGAATAGAAGAAATGATAGAGGCGGGCGACGTGTACGCCAAAGCGGTTTACGAGGCCTTTGCCTATCAGATATCCAAGGGCATAGGAGAACTTGCCCCCGTGCTTAAAGGACAGGTAGATGCTGTAGTGCTGACAGGCGGCGTGGCGTATTCCAAAATGATCACGGATTGGGTACGGGAGCGGGTCTCTTTTATAGCGGAGGTAGAGGTGATACCCGGCGAAAACGAGCTGGAATCCCTGGCCCTGGGCGCACTGCGGATACTTAAGGGGGAAGAGCCGGCCCACGAATATTTGGAAACGCCGGATACAGGTACTTTTGATATACGGCACACATAATAACACTTGCGCGTGTCGCTGCTTTATGCTATAATTATATTTAGTTATAGCATTACCGTACTAAAAACAAAAGGAAAGGAGTGGTAATAAGTATGCCTTATGAGGGCGTCGCCTGGAAAGATAAATACAGGCTGGGCAACGAACAGGTAGATGAGCAGCACCACCAACTGTTTGTGCTGGTAAGCGAACTTATTGCCTCTTGCGAGGATGGCAACGACGCATGCAAACTAAAGGAAACTCTGGATTTTTTGGTGGAATACACCATACATCATTTTAACGACGAGGAAGCTTTGCAGCTACGCTACAACTTTCCCGACCTTGAAAGGCATAAAAAACTGCACGAGGAATTTAAGGTTACGGCGCAGGAGCTTCAGCGGCATTTTGCCGAAAGCGGCTCTTCCGTGGAGTTGAGCAACGACGTTAGCAAGATAGTGGTAAAATGGCTTATAAGCCACATACTTAACGAGGATAAAAAGATAGGGGTGCATATACGAAGCGTAAAGGAACAGGCATAGCACACTAAAAAAAGCAGGCGGCCAAAACCGCCTGCTTTTTTATATGCTTATTTTTATGCTTCTTTATGCTTCCTCACTGGCCAGCAGGCGCTCTATAGCGCCCGTAGCAGCCGCAACCGCCTGCTCTAAAGCGGGTAGCAGATCCCCCGCGGCCTCCGACGCCTTGGCCCGCGTTTCTATTTGCAGGGAAATGTTCATAAGCTCACTTATGCCTAAGTTGGCGGAAACCCCCTTTAAAGCATGGGCAGCCTGCTGTACCTTTATATGATCCCCGCTTTCCACAGCAAGGGATATATCCTCCGCCATCTTGGGGCCGGAAAAGGTGCGCAGCAAGCGGCAGTACAGCTTTTTGTTGTTCATTACGCGGCCCATACCATCCGCCACATCCAGCGCGGGCTTTAAGGACGAGTAATCCTCTTGACCTGCCGGGCCGAATTCTCCGGGCGCGGCAAAAAAATGATTCGGCATATATTTGTTTTGCATTGTCATAAGCCCCTCCGTTTTTACTATCTTTTTAGTATTGCTTAATACATTATAACATCATAGCCAGGTGTTGTAAATACAGCTTACAGAAAATGTCTTAACTTTTCGATCATATCCTTGATATCCAGGGGTTTACCAACATGGCTGTTCATACCGGCGGCCAGGCAGGCATCTATATCCTCGCGGAACACATTGGCCGTCATGGCTATTATGGGCACGGTTTGCGCATGCGGGTCTTTAAGGGCGCGTATAAGCCGCGTGGAGGAATAACCATCTACCTCCGGCATATGTATATCCATAAATACGGCGTCGTATACCGCGGGCTTTGCCGCAAACATCTCGTAAGCCTCCCGCCCGTCAGCGGCGCAATCTATGCTTATTCCGGTGGGCGCAAGCAGCTCCATCACTATTTCGCGGTTTATCTCTATATCCTCGGCCAGCAGTATGCGCTTGCCATTAAACAGCCCGTTTATATCGATATCCTTTTCCTTTGGCTCTTTGTCCCCCTCCCAGATGCCCAGGCTTTCGCTTATACATTCTACAATGATGGAGGAAAACAGCGGCTTGGGGATAAACTTATCCACCCCGGCGGCTCTGGCATCCTGCTCTATCTGGGTCCATTCGGCGGAGGATATCATTATCACCAGTGTTTGCTTTTCCGGGTCGTCCTTTATATGCTGTGCCAGCTCTATACCGTTCATCCCCGGCATTTTCCAATCTATGAAGATGACGTCGAAGGCCGGGCTTTCTTTTACCAGGCGGCAGGCTTCCTCCCCGCTTGCCGCCACCGCGCATTGTGCATTCAAAGCTCCCGCCAGGCTAATAAAATAATCCCGCACATCCTTGTCGTCGTCCACGGCCAAAATGCGCACATTTTGCCACTTGCGCATATTATTACTGCGCAGCTGCCGCACGTTTTCTCCTTTGTGTACCTGTATGGTAAAAAAGAAGCACGTGCCTTCCCCCGGCACGGATTCCACCCAAATATGGCCGCCCATCATCTCTACTATGTTCTTGGATATTGCCAGACCCAGCCCGGTGCCGCCAAAGCGCCGCGCCACGCCGCCGTCTGCCTGCTCGAAGGATTGGAACAGCCTTTTTTGCTGTTCCTCTGTTATGCCTATGCCGGTATCGCGCACCGAAAACTCCAGGGTAATAATGCCGCTATCCTCCGCCAGCTTGCGAATATGCAGCGTTATCTCCCCTTCCTCCGGGGTGAACTTTACCGCGTTGCCCAACAGGTTCGTTATTACCTGCGCTAATCGCTGATCGTCCGATACCAGGGCCTCCGGCACATCCCTTTCCACTTTTACGGATAAACGCTGCCGCTTTTCGTCCACCCGGTAATTTACCACATTAGTGACCTTTATAAGCATCCTTTCCAGATTGAAATCCGTAAAGGAAAGCTCGAACTTATTGGCCTCTATCTTGGATATATCCAGCACATCGTTGATGACCCCCAGCAGGTGATTGGAAGCGGATTCTATGCGCCCCAGGCAATAATCCTTGCGCTCCAGCTGGTCGGAGGTCTTGGCGATGCTGGTCATGCCTATTATGGCGTTCATGGGGGTGCGCATCTCGTGGCTCATGCGGGAAAGAAAATCACTTTTGGCGTGGCTCATGCGTTCCGCCTGCTCCTTGGCCTCTTTAAGCTCCGTTTCTATGGCGGAGCGCTTGAATAATTCCGATATGACGCTGCTTATAAGCAACACCATATCTATATCGGCCTGCTGCCACTGCCTGGCATTAAGGCAATCATCCACCACTATCATGCCCCAGAACTT
>WRIA01000021.1 GCA_009782975.1 Clostridiales bacterium | reverse complement strand
TAGCCTGATAGGAGGAGATTATCTCCTGCAGATCCTCGGTGGTCAGTTCGTTGTCAAACTGCACACCCTTTTTCTCTTTTACCCGCTCCAGCACACGGTCGAACTCGCTTTTCGGTATTTCCATCACCACATCGGAAAACATCTGTATGAAGCGGCGGTAGGAATCGTGGGCAAAGCGGGGGTTTTGGGTCAACTCGGCCAAACCCGGCACCGTTTCGTCGTTAAGGCCCAGGTTCAATATGGTGTCCATCATACCGGGCATGGAGGCGCGGGCCCCGGAACGTACGGAAACCAGCAGAGGATTGGCCGGGTCTCCGAACTTTTTTCCGGAAAGCTTTTCCAGCTTCATCATGGCTTCCTTTACCTCGTCAACTATATACTCGGCCACAAACTGGCCCTGCTCGTAATAATCGGTGCAGGCCTCCGTGGTGATGATAAAGCCCTGCGGCACGGGCAGGCCCAGATTGGTCATCTCCGCCAGGTTGGCCCCTTTGCCGCCCAGCAAATTTTTCATGGAAGCGTCGCCTTCCGCGAACATATACACAAATTTTTTTTCCATAATCTGTATTCCTCCGATATTATATTATGGCCCTACATTGATTTTATTCAACATATAACGCATAATTCGCACCGGAAATAATATTTGCGAACCTAAATATTTTATTTAGATATCTAAACATTTTATTTAGGAAGTTAAATATTATACCTGTTATCCAATTATGCGTCATATATAAATAATTCTACAGTTGTTTTATAAAATTATGCGTTTATCTTGGAGAGATCGCCCATTTCCTCCCCTAAGGCCACGATCTGCTTAAGCAGAGCCAGCCGGTTATGGCGGATTTCACGATTTTGATCCATGACCATAACAGCTGCGAAGAAAGCGTCGATATAGCCGGATAATCCTGCCAGATGTTCCAGGGCTTTTTTGTAAAAGCGCTCGCGCAGGTCATCGTTTACCAGGCCCCGGATTTCCTTTATATACTCATACAATTGCTTTTCGGCGGCGTCTTGCAGAAGTTCCTCCTTGGGGGCGGGCAAAGCGTCTGCGCCCTCGATATCCCCCTTTTGTGCGGCGGAACGCAGCAGATTGGCCGCGCGGGTAAAGCCGGTAAGCAGTATTCCGAAGCCGGGCAAGCCGCGGTATTCGTGCAGGGCGCGGGCTTTAAGCATGGTTTCCCATATATTGCCGCCGCGCTGATTCTCCATAGCCTGTATCACGTCGTAAGGCAGGCCTTCCTCGCTTAAAGCGGTGGCTATGCGCTGGCACAAAAAGGCCAGCAGTTGCCCTATTTTTTCCATTAGATCCACATCGGTAGACTCTGTCATATGGGGTCTAAGTAGATCGAACGCTTTTTGTGTCAGCTCCCGTCCGGGCAAAAACAGGCCGTGCCTGGCCACGATCTGCACACAACCGGCGGCGGCGCGGCGCAGGGCATAAGGATCCTGAGAACCGCTGGGTATAAGACCCGCGGCAAAGAACCCGGCCAGGGAATCTATCCTGTCGGCCAGGGCCACAGCTATTCCGGGGCGGCTAAGAGGAACATCGTCCCCGGCAAAGCGCGGCAGATAATGCTCCCGTATGGCCTTAGCCACAGCTTCATCCTCCCCGGCGGCTTGGGCATAGTATTCTCCCATTACCCCCTGTAGCTCCGGGAACTCGTAAACGGCATGGGAAAGCAGATCGGCCTTACATAGATAAGCCGCCCGCTCCGTTTGTTTCAGCTCCTGCGGGCTGTAGCCCAGCAAGCCGCCTATATAGAGGGAAAGCTCCATTAGGCGCCTGGTCTTTTGCTCCATATCGCCCAGCTTTTCGTGAAATACTATTTCCCGCAAGCGCCCGGCCAGATGTTCCAGGGGCCGGCGCAGATCCTCCTGCCAGAAGAAGGCCGCGTCGGCCAGGCGCGGACGTATGACCTTTTCGTTACCAGCGGCCACCACATCCAAAAAGCGGCTGTCGCCGTTGCGCACGGTGATGAATTTGTTTAGAAGCCCGCCATCCTTTTTATATACGGGGAAATATCGCTGATGCTCCCGCATGGGCGTGATTATAAGCTCCGCGGGCAAATCAAGGTATTTTTCCTCGAAGGAGCCGGCCAAAGCGGTGGGATATTCCAGCAGGAAAACTACCTCCTCCAGAAGTTCTTCATCCTCCCTTACCTGCCCGTTTAAGGACGCGGCTACCTCCAATATCTGCCGCCACACCATATCGCGGCGCTCTTGCTGGTCGCAGATAACATAGTTTTCGCGCAACAGTTGCAGATAGTGGCCGGGCCGGCTTACCTTTATTTGCTGCGAACCCAGTGTACGGTGGCCGCGGGTAAAACGATCCGCTTCTATACCGGCCAGGCTTAAGGGAAGCACATCCTCACCCAGGAGCGCTACCAGCCAATGTATGGGCCGGGCGAAACGCATTTCCTCGTAACCCCAGCGCATGGGTTTGGGAAAATATATTTTATGTATGATATCCGTAAGCAACCGGGGCAGTATGGCAGCAGCGCTTTGCCCCTTTACCTGTTTTACGGCGAACACATACAGGTTGCCGCCCACTTCCTTTTGTTGCAGCTCTGCCTCGCTTACGCCCTGCCCCTTGCAAAACCCCTGCAAAGCGCGGCTTGGGTTGCCCTCGGCATCATAAGCGGCGGCCACGCTGGGGCCTTTGGCCTCCGTGACGCTATCCGCCTGCACGGTGACAAGACCCTCCGCCAGCAAAGTAAGGCGTCGGGGCGTGGCATAGATATGCAACATATCGTAGGGCAGACCGGCCCCGGCCAGGGCTTCGGCGGCCAAACTGTTCAACTGCCTGATGGCCGGAGGCAGAAAACGCGCAGGGATCTCCTCCACGCCTATTTCCAGCAACAGGTCGCGCTTATCCATCATTCCGCCTCCTTAATATCTACTCCCAGCTTTTCTCTAAGAGCCATATCCTTCAATAAGGGAAAGCCCATCTTGCGGCGCTGTTCCACATAGGCCGTCGCGCAGTTGCGGGCCAGATGCCGTACCCGCCCAATATATCCCTGCCGCTCCGCCACGGAGATAGCGCCCCTGGCATCCAGCAGGTTGAAGGTATGAGAGCATTTAAGCAAATAATCGTAAGCGGGCTGCACATAGCCTAACTCCGTAACACGCGCGGCTTCCCGCTCGAACATATTGAAGAGCTTGAACAGCATATCCACATCGGCGATCTCAAAATTATAATGAGAATAATCCACCTCGTTTTGATGATGCACATCGCCGTAGGTTATGCCGTCGACCCATTCTATATCGAATACGCTATCCTTCTTCTGGATGAACATAGCCAATCTTTCTATGCCGTAGGTCAACTCGCCGCTGACCGGCTTGCAATCCAGACCGCCGCATTGCTGAAAATAGGTGAACTGGGTTATCTCCATGCCATCCAGCCATACTTCCCAGCCCAGGCCCCAAGCGCCCAAGGTGGGGCTTTCCCAGTTATCCTCCACGAAGCGGATATCATGTTCCTCGGCTTTGATGCCCAGGGCCGCCAGGGAGCTAAGATACAGCTCCTGTATATCGGCGGGGGATGGCTTCAAAAGCACCTGATACTGATAATAATGCTGCAAGCGGTTGGGGTTATCGCCGTAGCGACCGTCGGTGGGGCGGCGGCTGGGCTCCACATAAGCCACGTTCCAGGGCTCCGGACCCAAGGCCCGCAGGGTGGTGGCCGGGTTCATTGTGCCGGCGCCCTTCTCCATATCATAAGGTTGCAGTATTATACAGCCCGCTTTGCCCCAAAAATCGTTGAGCGCCCCTATTATCTGTTGAAAATTCATAGCTTTATCCGCCCCCTTATTTGACCTGTAAAGACTTTACGTCCATTGATAATTGCACTTGGGATCCCCATATTTTTATGCCGGAACAATAAGATAGGATAAAAATAATTCTAGCAAAACGCCGCTGTTTCGTCAACCGATAGATCATATATTGAAATATTTACGCATTTCACAACAGGCTCTTCAATATTTCCCTGGCTTTCGGGGCATACTCCAGATGATAATCCATATAAGGGCTTATGGCTTGCTTTAACTCCTGCAAGCGGGCCGCGCCCACCTTCAATTTAGGCAGGCGGCTTAAAGGCTCCCGCAGGATATGGCGCATGGTCATAATGGAGCCGGGACTCAACGGCGCGGCAGACCGGTCAAAGGCGCAGCTTAAGCATAGCAGGCCTCCTTTAGCCGGAGAAAGGGCAAAGCTACCGCCCAAAATACCGCGCCCGCAGCCCATGCAACCATCCAGATGGGGGGCAAAGCCCAATGCGTCCAGCAGGCGCAGCTCAAAAAAGCAGGAGGCCAGAGACGGCGCTACATCCATATCCAGCAGAAAAAAAGCGGAAAGCAAAAGCGAAAATACGCCGCGGCTGGGTTTATCCTCCGGCATGGCCAGCGTAATAAGCTCTGCCATATAGGAAGCATAGGCTATCTTGTCCAAATCCTGCCTTAGGGAGATAAAAGGCCGCTCTACCTCGCCCTGAGTGATGACATCCAGGCTACCCCGGCCCCTGGCAAGGCATAGATTGACTTGGGTGAATGGCTGGGTCAGACCGCGCAGCCCTCCTGTGGGGCGGCTGGCACCTCTGGCCAGGGCGGTAAGCCGCCCTCGTTCCAAAGAAAACAGACTGACCAACTTGTCGTGTTCCTTGTACAAACGGTTGCGCAGCACAATAGCCTGTAGATCGTAATATTTTTCTTCGCTCATAGATCGATATCCCAGCTTTTCAGCAGTCTTTCGTTATTGCGCCAATCCCGTTTGGTCCTTACGCGCAGCTCCAGATAAACGGGGCAGGCCAACAAGCGTTCCATCTCCTGCCGGGCGGCCGTGCCTATCTTTTTAAGCATTGCGCCCTGCCTGCCTATAACTATGCCCTTTTGGCTTTCCCGCTCTACATAGATATTAGCCTCCACATACAGGCGGTTATCCGGCCTTTCCTCCATAGCCGCTATCGTAACCGCCGCCGCGTGGGGTATCTCCTGCCCGGTAAAGGCCAAAACCTGTTCTCTAACCAACTCGGCCAGAAGCAGCTGTTCCGGCTGGTCGGTCAATACGCCTTCCGGGTAATAGCGCGGGCCTTCAGGAAGATATTTATAGAGTACATCCAGAAACAACTGGCAGTTTTCCCCCGTGGCGGCTGAAAGGGGTATCATCTCCGCCGCGCAAAAGCGCTCCTGCCATTTGGCAAGCAGGGGCAACAAAGAGGTCTTTTCCACCAAATCTATTTTATTAAGCAGCAGCAATACCGGTGCTTTTATTTGTAACAGGCGCGCCGCTATGTATTGCTCTCCCTTGCCGTAAGGCTCGCTGACATCCACCACAAACAAGGCCACGTCGCAGCCTAACACACTTTCCGTAACAGCCCTCATCATATGCTCGTCCAGCTTGTGGCGGGGCTTGTGTACGCCCGGCGTATCCATAAAAACCGCCTGCATACGCTCATCGTTAAAAATACCGCGCACCTGGTTGCGGGTGGTTTGCGGCTTTTCCGAAACGATGGCCACCTTGGCCGAAAGCAGGCGGTTTAGCAGTGTCGATTTACCGGCGTTGGGCCGGCCGATAAGGGCGGCAAAGCCGGACTTGAATAGAGGCGCATTGTTATTGGAAAAGGCTGACGAGTTTGGCGGTTTTGGCATAGGATACCTCGTAAAACCAATTATTTGGATAAGTGACACCATATACGGTGCTTATATGACACTATATACGGTGTCACGGATGATTTTTCGCAGTAATTTATACTTTTATATTTATAATTGTTCATCATCTTCTTCTTCTTCAGCTGTTGAATCCTCGTACAACACCTTAGTGGTGCCGTCACAAAGATGGATCCAGGTCTGGCCCGGGGCAAGACACCACTCAAGGCCGTCCTCGCCCCTAAAATAGGTGGGAGAATCCAGCGAAGCGCGCATCCAATTCCCTTCCTGCACCGTGCCGCGGGTAAAAAGCATGGCCCCGCCCTCGCCCACCAGATTGATCTCCAGCCGCCCCTCGCTGTCCAGCACCTTGGATTTTATCTGCTGCACCAGTATATTGGCCGCTTGCACCTGGCCTTCCGTATTGATGTCTATATGAGGATCGTCGCCGATGCTGCGGGCGTACAGAAAACTTTCCGGGTCATAGATATAGCTGTTTTTATTGCCTCTGTCGGGATAATTTATGTGAAGGATATCGGCTTTAGCAGCGTCTAAGGGCGGGCCTTCCTCCTCCGAGTAAAAGCGCAGGGCGCGAGGCGTCTCCACCGTTTTCCAGCCCTTATACTCCAAAAAGCTGTAGATATTTTCGCTGGCGGTGAACAAATTATGGGGCATAGAACGTTTTTTATCCCGCCAGAAATATTTGCTGCTGGACATCTCGTTAAGCCAGTTTACCTCGCCCTTAGCCAGATAACGCAGAGCGTCGGCGCTGCCTCCGCAATGTACGAACAGCCCCTGCCATTCTCTTGCTATATCCACCATATAGGGGCGGGCGCTGCGTACCGGGCCTATAAGCTCCGGGGCATCTACAAAAAATAGGGCCAGCAGTCGGCTGATACCGCCTTCCGCCGGGACCTCGTACATGATATCGGCGGTGCTGATACCGGCTTGAGGCCGGGCCGGCTTATGATTATCTATGCTTACTATCACGGCACGCCGCTCCAAAGCCGCTTCATCGGCCACCGGCATATGGGTCAGGGGGTTAAGTACCGGCTCCGGTTCAGGCTCCGATTCCGGTTCGGGGATGGGAACGGGAGCTTCTCGTTCCGGCGGTTCTTGTTCCGGCGGCGGCGCGTTATCCCCTGCATGGAAGGCATAAAGCGCTACTGATAATGCAAGCAGTAACAAGGCCGCCAACATCAATAGCCGCTTATGCGCCGCTATCCATTTTAACAGGTCTGTCTGCTTTATGATCGTCCTCATAGTCTCAAACCTCCGCGTCCAGTTGCGCCATAATTTGTTTTTGCAGGGCAAACATGCGCCGCGCCGCCGCCGCGCTTAGTTCGTGATCATAGCCCAGCAGGTGCAGCAGGCCATGCACGAATAAAAACACAGCTTCCCGCAGGGTGCTGTGGCCTAGCTCCTTGCCCTGTACGGCGGCGCGCGTCAAGGAGATCACTATGTCGCCCAAGGGCAAAGCGCCGCCGCCCGCCAAAGCCGGCGGTTGTTCCTCCCACAGCGGAAAGGACAAAACATCGGTGGGCTTATCCTGCCCACGGTAGGCGTTGTTTAGTGCGCGTATCCCCTCGTCGTCGGTAAGCAGCAGCGAAAGCTCCATATATTGCGGCAGTTGCCAGCGGGCGGCAGTTTTAATTGTTCGGCGGGCTGTTTTTAGCAGCAAGGCCTTGGGCGGCATTTCCTCCCGCGTCAAGTTTTGACGGGTCATAGTCAGGTATAGGCGCAACCGTATCACCCCCCGCCTCTTTG
>WRIA01000020.1 GCA_009782975.1 Clostridiales bacterium | reverse complement strand
AGGCGGAATCGCGCGGCCTCAGCAACCTTAAACTTTTGACGTCGCTCAAATCGGCGCTTTCGGCTATTGACTGGATATGCGCGGCGGGCGAGGCTATCGACGCCTTTCTCTGCCCCGGGCACGTGAGCGTCGTCACGGGCGCGGACGCATACATCCCGCTTGCTGAAAAATACAATAGGCCCTTTATCGTAGCGGGCTTCGAGGGGGAGCGACTGCTCGCGGCCGTCCGCGCCGCGGCTGAGTACGCCGCAGAAGGACGCAGCGGCATGCGCAATCTCTACCCCGAGGCGGTCAGCGCGCAAGGCAACCGGAAAGCGCAGGAGGTCACAGCGCGGTATTTCACCCTCGGCGGAGCAATGTGGCGCGGCCTTGGTCATGTGGATCAGTCGGGTTATTATTTGCGGGATAAAATAAGATACGACCAGTTTCGTCCTCTGGAAGCAGACATAAGGTACGTCCCCTTTTGTCCTCCTGCGGATTGCCGCTGCGGCGACGTGATACTCGGGCGCATAGACCCGGATTCCTGCCCGCTCTTCGGCACGGCCTGTACGCCTGTAAGCGCTGTTGGCCCGTGCATGGTCTCGTCCGAAGGCGCCTGCGGGGCATGGTACCGAAATCGCTCAAACCTTTAAACCGTTCTCCGTTTTTCTTATGGTATACTTATTTTATGAGTGGAAAATATGATATCAGGGACATCGGCCTGGCGGCTTCGGGCGAACAAAAGATTGCCTGGGTCAGGGATCGTATGCCCCTTCTCAACGCTTTTGAGAAAAAATACGCGGATCTCCCGCAGAGCGAAAAACCTCTGAATGGCGTAAAGATAAGCCTCGCAATCCATATGGAAGCAAAGACGGCGTACCTGTGCCGCGTTCTGGCATGGGCCGGGGCGTCAGTTTCCGCAATGGGCTGTAATGTGCTTTCTACCCAGGACGACGTCGCGGCGGCGCTTGTTAAGGGGCAATCGGTTTCGAGAAGCATGCGCGGTCCCGGCGACCGGGAAGTCCCGGGCATATCAGTCTTTGCCATTCACGGAGAGAACCAGAAAAGCTATGATGCACATGTTGAGATGTGTCTTGGACACAGGCCCAACATAGTGATCGACGACGGCGGAGACCTTGTCGGGATGCTGCACACGAAACGGCGCGACCTGGCGGCCGAGGTTTGGGGCGGCGGCGAGGAAACGACCACCGGCGTCGCACGGCTTAAAGCGCTCGAAGCAGCCAGCGAGCTGATGTTCCCGATGCTGGCTGTGAACGATGCGCGCTGCAAGCATTTATTTGACAACCGGTACGGGACGGGACAATCCGTCTGGGACAGCATCCTTCGTAATACTAATCTTATCATTGCGTCCAAGACCGTCGTGGTGGCGGGCTATGGCTGGTGCGGGCGCGGCATAGCCATGCGCGCGGCGGCGCTCGGCGCGTCTGTCATCGTTACAGAGATCGATCCCGTCAAGGCCATGGAAGCGCGTATGGACGGGTATCAGGTGATGCCGATGGCGGCGGCGGCGCCCGTGATCTCGGTTATCTTTACCCGGCGATAGAATGTATCCAGATACACCGTTTGAAAAAGCCACAGCAAAAGCAAAAGCAAGGCGGCAAAGCCCAGCAGGTAAACAAAAATACGCCAGCTTAAGGGCCTATACGTTTTATGGGCGGAATTTTGCGCCATACTATCACTATCCCTCGAATCTGTAGCCTACCCCGCGCAAGGTTACTATAAAACGACGATAGGGGCCAAGGCTGTTACGCAGCAGCTTAATATGGGTATCCAGGGTGCGGTCGTCGCCGAAGAAATCGTAACCCCACACGGCGCTTATAAGCTGCTCCCGCGTTAGTGCGATGCCGCGGTTGTTCACCAGATACCACAGCAGATCGTAAACCTTGGGAGAAAGCTCCGCCCTTTGCCCATCCACATAGACTATGCGTCCGGCCGCGTCAACGGATAAACCTTCGAAGGTAAGCAGCTCTTTGGGCAGGGGGCTTTTGCCCACGCGCCGCAAAATGGCGGCCACCCGCATTAGCAGCTCCCGGGGGGAAAAGGGCTTTACCACATAATCATCCGCCAAAAGCTCAAAACCCAGCAGTTTATCGTACTCTTCCCCCCGGGCCGAAAGCATAAGCACCGGTATGTCCTTTTCCTTCTTTATCTCACGGCAGGCGGCAAAGCCGTCCAACTCCGGCATCATAACATCCAATATAACCAGATCGAAATCCTGCTTGCGCACGGCCAACACAGCCTCCATGCCGTCGGCGGCCTCGCTTACGCGGTAGCCCTCAAATTCCGCGTACTTGCGTATTAGGGCGCGGATCTTTTCTTCATCATCCACTACCAGGATATGGGCTTTAGCCGTTTGTTCCATTATACTGCCACCTCGTCAAAGTATATACTGCTTTCTAATATCTGGTTTTGGTCGCACCAACATCGGCCGGGACGGTTTCCTGCATCACTATACTTACGGTGTAGTTTACGCCGTTGCGTTCGTACTCCACGCTTATGGTCTGGCCCACGGAGAGCTTTTGTATGATCTCTCTTACCTGGCCGTCATCGCTTATACCCTGCCCGTTCACCTTTACAAGGCGGTCGCCCGATTTAAGGCCGGCCCGTTCGGCATTGCTGCCTTGCTCCACCCGGAATATATAGATGCCGGGAGATGTAAGGTTATAACTAGCCGCTACCTGCTCGTCGGTGATGGTGATAAGGGTCACTCCCAAGGCTATGCGCCCGCGGGCGTAGCCGTAGGCTATTAGGTCATCTATAACGCCGCGCACATCGTTTATGGGTATGGCAAAGCCCAGGCCCTCTACGGAAAACCCCTGGCTTTTGGCTACCACTATGCCCACCAGCTCGCCATATTGGTTGAACAAGCCGCCGCCGGAATTGCCGTTATTTACGGATGCGTCCGTTTGCAGCAGATTCATGGTTTTGGCGGAGCCGTCGTCCTCCTCAAAGGAAACGGCGCGATCCAGCGCGGAGATTATACCGCTGGTGACGGTGCCGCCCAGCTGCCCCAAGGGATTGCCGATTACCACCGCCGGTTCCCCCACCACTAAAGCGCTGCTATCTCCCATGGCGGCTGTAACCAGGCCCGTGGCCTCTATTTTTATCACCGCTACATCGGTAGTGGGATCGGTAGCCACCAGCTTTGCTTCGTAGCTTTGGCCGTTGCGCAGCTTTACTTCAATTTTAATTGCTTTATCTATTACATGATTATTGGTGATGATATAACCGTTTTCGGCAACGATAACGCCGGAACCTGCGCCTTCTCGTATGCGCGTCTCTCTGGAAAATCCCCAGAAATTAAAGCCTTGTTCCTCCTTTTGTATCACGATTTCCACCACCGAATCGGCGGCTATAGCTGCCACCTGGGCTATGGTAAGGGGCGAGCCCTCGGGCCGCGCTGCCAGACGCTCGGCCAAATACTCCGCGTAGCTTTCGTCCGGGCTTAAAGCGGTAGCGCCGTTTTCCGATAAAGCCGCCGGTGTTTGGTTAAAGCTGGCGGCCAGCCAGCCGCCGCCAAAGCCCAATGCCGAGGAAAACAGCAGGCAACATAGCATCAAAGCCACAACTCCGCGGCGGCTGAAACCGCCGCCGCCCTTGCGTTTACCACTACGATCCGCCGGGGCATAGGCTGGCGTGAAGACCAGCGGTTCCGGCTGGGGCATGGCCAACGCCGGTATCTGCTTCCTTTCCTTTTCCGGCTCCGGCCTTGTCAGTTCCAGATAAAATTTTTCGTTTTTATGCTCATCCATACTGATGACCTCCTTATATTTGTTTGTGATGTATAAGCTTATGGCAAAAGCATACAGCCCCTATGTGAAATCTGCTTGAACAATCGCTGAAAAAAATCAACAAATTAGCTTAATAATCTATGATTGCTGTTTATTGCCTAATAATTAACAACTGCCAACTGTTGACGGTTATTAACTGTTGGCGGTTGCTAACTATTGGCTACTATTGACTATTGACATTTATTAATAGTTGCTTGTTGTTAAATGTTTATATGTCGCTGTTTTTTATCGGCATATTGGCCTCGTCTATATGATGCAAATCCCTGTAACTGGCGGTATCCGTGGGCAAGCCGTGTTTGTTCAGGCCACGGGAGATAAGGGCCTTAGCCAGGCTATAAATAAGGGCGAACAGCGGCACGCCCACAACCATACCGATAAAGCCGAACAAGCCTCCAAAGAGCAGAATGGAAAAAAGCACCCAAAAGCTGGGCAGGCCGGTGGTTCCACCCAAAATGCGCGGGCCCAGGATATTGCCGTCTACCTGCTGTAAGATAAGGATAAAAAGCAAAAAGTACAGGCAAAGCAGGGGGCTTTCGAACAGCAGCAGCACAGCGCTGGGTATGGCCCCCAAAAAGGGCCCGAAAAACGGGATGATATTTGTAATGCCCACAATTACGCTGATAAGCATGGCATAGGGCATTTTTGTGACGGCCAGAAAAACAAAGCAGATTATGCCCACGATCAGCGAATCCAGCAGCTTGCCGTTGATAAAGCCACCGAACACCCTATGGGTGTAGCGGATATTTTCTATAACCGCGTTGGCCCGCCCGGGACCGAATATGCTGTAAAGCAGCTTTTTGCTTTGGGCCGCGAAGGTCTGCTTGGCGTTTAGCAGATAAACCATCACTATTATGCCGATAATCAGGTTAAACAGCGCGGTTACCGCTATCATAAGGCCACTGTAGGCGCGCACCGCCCAGCCGCCCAGAAGCGGCAGCATATCCGTTTGCCGCCATTGTTCGGCATAATCCATCAAGGTCTGGTAAGCATTCATTATAATAGGATCCAGCGGACCCGCATAGGGGTTGCTCTCCAGTATCTGATCCAGCCACAGCCTAAGATCCTGTAAATATTCCGGCATCTTTTTTATTATGCCGATCAAGCTTTCGGCAAGCTGTGGTATAACCATATAAAACAGGCCGAAAATGACCAGTAAAGTAAGGGCCAGGGTAATGACTGTACTGGCAAAACGCGCTAAATATACCGCCCTGCCCGGTTTTTTGAAGCGCCGGGAGAGTATAGGGGTCATCATTTCTTCGCAGCGCCTGTAAATAGGGTTCAGCACATAAGCCAGGGCCGCGCCGTAGATTATGGGTCTTAGGATGTTGATAAGGCCATGCACGGCTTCGCCCAAGCCCCTGGCCCGGTAGAGGATAAAAAACAGCAGTATGGAAAGGGCTATAACGGTAAATACCGTAAGGCCCCAGGCAATATACTGCTTGTAGGTGGTATTTTTCATAAGCCCTCCTGTTTTAGTATTTAGACGGGCCAGACCCGGTTTTTTTCGTAATGATCGTAAAAACGTTGGCATTTGGCAGCGAAGCGTTCCTGGGCTTCGTCTCCCGGCTCCGAACAGCGCATAAGCAAGCGGCCCGTGCCGCCCCCCAGACCTTGCAGGCTCAATATTTGAGCCAGACGACGGCTTATGCCGTCATTACCGTCGAACAGCGGTGTATCCGGCCACAAACGCTTGAACAAGGGTTGCAGGAAAATATAGTGGGTGCATCCCAAAACCAGCGCGCTCATCTCCTTTTCATAGGGATGTAAAAGCTCCCGCAGATACGGCTCGATATCCTTATGCTCCGGGTCTTCCTCTATAAGCTCCACCAAGCCGGGGCAACCCAGCGCCTGCACCCTGTCGTGCTGGGGCAAAGATTCCAGCAGGTTGTGGAATTTTTCTCCCCGTACAGTAAGCACTGTGCCCAGCACCACCACCTTACCGTTAACGGCTTTAAGGGCCGGTTTTATTGCCGGCTCCAGGCCCACCAAAGGCAATTCCATCTCCCCGCGTAACGTAGCGGCCCCGGCGGAGGTAGCCGCATTGCAGGCCAACAGCACCGTCTTTATGCCTAGTGGCCTAAGCTCCGCAATAGCGGCGCGGGTCAGTTCCAGCACTTCCGTGCGGGGGCGGCTGCCATAGGGGGCATGAGCGGTATCCGCGTAATAGATAAAATCCTCCCTGGGCAGCAGGTGCCGGGCATGGGCCAGGGTGGTAAGGCCGCCTATGCCGGAATCGAAGCAAAGAATGTATCCCTTTTTCACGAGCATCCTCCTATTGTTGGGCTATATGCCCGGCTGCTATTTGCCAGACCTGCCCTCTTAAAAGCGGCAACGGGCCGGTGCTGGCTATAAAGGTCTGGGCTCCGCCATCTATTTTTTTAAGCAAGGCCTGCCGTCGGCAATCGTCCAGCTCACTTAAAACATCATCCAGTAGCAACAGGGGCCATTCCCCTTTTTTGGCGCGGGCCAGACCGAGCTCGGCCAGCTTGCAAGCTAACGCCGCCGTACGCTGCTGCCCCTGAGAGGCATAGCCCTTGCCCGGGATCCCCGCTATTTCTATAAGAACATCGTCCCTGTGGGGTCCTACTAAAGTAGCCCCCCGGCAGCGCTCCGCCAACCGCATACGTTCCAGCTCCGCCAGAAAAAGAGCGCACACTTCCCCTTCATCGGCGGCTTCCAGGGCCCCGGCAAAGCTTTTATAACGCAGTGCCAGCTTTTCGCCGGCAGCCAGCTCCGCCTGTATTTCCGCCGCCAAAGGATTCAGCCGGGAAAGTACCTGCCGCCGCCGCCAGATGATGGAGGCTCCTGTTTCCGCCAGTTGCTGATCCCAAGCGCTTAAGGCTTCCTCCGCAGCGGTGCCAACAGCGCCGGGCTGCTGCAAAAGGCGCAGGCACCCATTGCGCTGCGCCAATATGCGGTTATAACGCAAAAGCTGCCTGCAATGCTCCGGGTAAAGCTGAGATATCTGCCGGTTAAGAAAGCGACGGCGTTGCAGGGGCCCGGCCTTGACCAGATCCACATCTTCCGGGGAAAATATCACCGTATGCAACAAGCCCACCAACTCGCCGCGGCGGCGTTCCGCACCATCCAGGCGCCATTTCCGGCGTTTATCCCGGGAAAAGGCAGCGGAAATGGAGAATTCCCCTTGTTCCTCGCTGCGGACATCGCCTTCCGCGTAAAAATGTTGTTCTCCGCCACAAATAAGCTCCGGCTCCCCGGCCCCGCGAAAGGAGGTGGTCAGGCTTAAAAAGCAGATAGCTTCCAGCAGATTGGATTTGCCCTGGGCATTTGCCCCTTGCAGCAAATTTACCTGTTCATGCCATTCCACCAGGCAAGTACGGTAATTACGAAAATTTTCCAGCTTTAGCCTGCGGAGTATCAAGGATCTATCCTCTTACCCGCACCGGCAGCACCAGATAGGTATACGAGCTTTGCTCCTGCTCCACGCCTTCCGGTAATATGATACCGGGGGTAGTCTCACCGGTTAGGTGAAAGGCCACGTTTTCTTCCTCCATCACCTTCAAAGCCTCCAGCAAATAACGGGCGTTGTAGCTGGCCTCTGTTTGCTCCCCCGATAAAGTTGCGGGCAATTCCTCGTGTATATGGCCAACTTCCGGGGCTTCTGCGGTCAAAAGCAAGCCTTCCTCCCGCCAATTCAAACAGACTATATTGGCTTTG
>WRIA01000019.1 GCA_009782975.1 Clostridiales bacterium | reverse complement strand
ACAACCGCCGTAAGCCTTGGGGCTATGCTGGCCCGCCTTGGGCAAAAAATACTGCTGGTGGATATGGACCCCCAAGGCAACGCTACCAGCGGCCTGGGGCTGGAACGCAGGCAAATAGAGCATTGCATATACGATGTGCTTATAAATGATGTTCCGGCAAGCTCCGTGACCATACCCACTCCTTACGAGGGCTTTATGCTGCTGCCTTCCACCATACAACTGGCCGGCGCGGAGGTAGAGCTGGTACCGGCCATATCCCGGGAAAGCCGCATAAAGCGCGCCCTGGCTGCCGAAAGG
The DNA here is from genome assembly GCA_009782975.1 of Clostridiales bacterium. The sequence goes on along the minus strand of WRIA01000019.1, from coordinate 7,360 downwards.
CAGGAATACGATTTTATTTTTATAGATTGCCCGCCTTCCCTGGGGCTGCTTACCGTAAACGCCCTTACCGCCGCCGATAGCGTGCTTATACCCCTGCAATGCGAATACTACGCCCTGGAGGGCATAAGTCAGTTACTTTCCACTTTGGAGCTGGTGCGGGGAAACCTTAACCCAGAACTGGCCATAGAGGGCGTACTGCTTACCATGTACGACCCGCGTACCAACCTTTCCGTGCAGGTGGCGGCGGAAATGCGCGATTTTTTCCGCCATCGCGTATATGATGTGATGATACATCGCAGCATACGCCTTTCCGAAGCGCCCAGCCACGGTATGCCGGTTATCTATTATGACCCAAAATCCAAGGGAGCGCAGCAATACGCTTTGCTGGCCGGGGAATTTTTGGCCAGGAACGGCAAAGCGCCCCTGGGCCAGCGGGAAAACGGAGGCGAATAGAAAATGAACGATAAAAAGCCCCAGCGGGGATTAGGCAAGGGCCTGGCCGCTCTGCTGCCGGAAACGCCGGCCTTTTTGGCCGTGGATAAGACCGGCAGCGAAAGCGTCCTTGCGCTGGATATAAGCCTGATTAAGCCCAATCCTCATCAGCCGCGCCGCTTTTTTGACGAGGAAAAACTGGCGGAGCTGGCTATCTCCATAAAAGAGTACGGATTATTGCAGCCGCTGGTGGTTACGGAGGCCTCCGGGGGCGGCTATATCATCATTGCCGGAGAGCGGCGCTGGCGCGCGGCCCGGAGTATAGGTTTGATAAAGATATCCTGTATCATCCGCAGCATGGAGCAGCAACAGTTGCAGGAGCTTTCCCTTATAGAAAATATCCAGCGCGAGAACCTGCTGCCCTTGGAGGAGGCCCAGGCCTACCGGGATCTGCTGGATCAGTATAATTATACCCAGGACGAACTGGCGGCCCGGCTTGGCAAAAGCCGCTCTCATGTTACCAATACGCTGCGTCTTTTAAACCTGGCCCCCCAGTTTCAATCTTTGCTGCGCCAGGGCCTTATCTCCGCCGGTCATGCCAGGGCACTGCTCTCTTTGGCGGACGAGGAAAAACGGGCCTTTTTGGCGGGGCGCATAGTAAAGGATGGCCTTAGCGTGCGTCAGGCCGAGCAGTTGGCGCAGGAACTGCGGGAAGCCCCTTTGGCGGAGAAGGCCAAAAAACCGGCCCCGCCGCATCACCCCGTTTTTGCGGATATAGCCCGCCGCCTTAAGGATCTGTGGGGGGTAAAGGTGGCGGTTTACGATAAAAAGGGGCGCGGAAAGATAGTTATAGATTATTACAGCGAGGACGATTTGCAGCGCATACTGGATAGCCTGCTGGAAGATACGCTGTAAGGGCAAATATATAGGCAAGGGCGGCTTTTGGCCGTCCTTGCCTATATCCGATACACCCGTATGTTTCACGTGAAACATTCATAGTAAAAGGGCTGGGCGCTGTTTCACGTGAAACATTGAAGAATATTGATGTAAACGAGAGTACAAAAGGCCGCTATACCGCGGCCCGCAATACGTTAAGGAGGTCTGCGTTGTGATTAAAGGCAACAAGGTAGAATTGATACCGGCTACACTAAACGACAAACAAAAGGTATATGAATGGTGCTTTTGCTCGGAGATAACAAAATCTCATGCCGGCCCGCCCGATTATCCCGAAGCGCCGGTTGCAACGGGGGAAGAGTTTTTTAGCGGTTACGAGGATTACTATTTTACCGGCTCCCGCCCAAAAGACGGAAGGGGATTTATAATACATTCCAAGGCCGGGCCGGTGGGCTTTATAAGCTACGCCTCCTTTCACCTGCAACCGCATAAATCCGAACTGGATATATGGATGGACAGCGAAAGTAATTGCGGCAAAGGTTACGGGCCGGACGCTATCGTTGCCCTTGGGGAATATCTGCGTAAGGAAATAGGTATAAACGAGTTGATAATGAGGCCCTCCGTAAAGAATACGCGGGCCATAAGGGCCTATAATAAGGCAGGGTTCGTAAAAACCGGCAGATCGCCCAAGGATTTTTTATTGAGCGAATATATGCCGGTTTACGGGGACGGAGATTACGGGCCGAACGGGGATGTGCTGTTGGTAAAGGAGTTTAACCGGTAAATGTTTCACGTGAAACATTGCAAATAAAAAGGGCTGGGTGGATGTTTCACGTGAAACATTGCAAATTTTGTTGATTTATGTTTCTACATTGTATATACTATAGATGAAGGGGGGCGGGCAAAATGCGCGCAATGATACAAAAATGGGGAAACAGCCAGGCTATACGTTTGCCTAAGGCTATTTTGGAAACCGCTTGCCTTAAAGAGAACGAGCCGGTACAGATTTTAGCCGAACAGGATAGAATAATAATTAAAAAACCCTCCGCCACAAAGCATAGGACTCTGGCGGAACGGCTGGAGGGTTTTGAAAGCGCATATACAGGCGCGGAATGTGATACAGGCGGGCCGGTCGGGAAAGAGGTGTGGTAATGGCATATACCGCAAATCAGGGCGATATTATCTGGCTGGATTTTAACCCGCAAGCAGGTCACGAACAATGGGGCAGAAGGCCGGCCCTGGTGGTCAGCAATAATAGCTTTAACCGGTTCGAAAAGGTCACGGCAATGGTATGCCCTATTACAAATACGGACAGAAACATCCCTTTGCATATAAAGCTGGATCACCGGACAAGAACGAAGGGGATAATACTGTGCGACCAGGCAAAAATATTAGATACGCGGGAGCGAAACGCAGAATTTATAGAAAAAGTGCCGGAGGACATTATTTTTGAGGTGGCAGATATCATCAGCGGCTTTGTAGAGATAGAATGTTAGCGGAGGATTTTTTGCAATGTTTCACGTGAAACATTGCAAATTCCACTATAACGCCGCGCGGTACGCCGTAATGCGGGATGAAGGGTAGTGTAAAAAATGGAGTGCTTAAAGAAGAAAGAATTTTGCAGCCCGACGGCACCGGAGAAAATGGAGGAATTTTTCGTATCCCGCCTGGATATCTATGAACACCATATGCTGCGTGAAGCCGCGGGCGTGGCCGAAGGATACAAAGTGCTGGCCGGTTATGTTCCCGCGGATACACAAACTTTGCTCGATTTAGGCTGCGGCACGGGGCTGGAGCTGGAAGAAATATTCAAACGCTGCCCTAATGCCCGGGTTACGGGGATAGATTTGGCCAAAGCAATGCTGGATAAATTGCGGGAAAAATATGCCGGTAAGCAGGTAGAACTTATTTGCGCCAGTTACCTGGGGTATGATTTCGGCACGCATACCTATGACGCCGCCGTTTCCTGCGAAACCATGCATCATCTATCCTACGGGGAAAAGCTCGCCTTATATTCCAATATACACAAAGCCTTAAAGCCCGGCGGCAGGTATATAGAGTGTGATTATATGGCGGAATCCCAGGAGGAAGAAGCCCGTTTGTCCGCGCAAAGCCGCCGTATCCGCGCCGAACACGGTATCCCAAAGGGAGAGTTGTATCACTTCGACACACCGCTTACCGCACAAAACCAGATAAAGCTGCTTACGCAAGCCGGCTTTGCCCTTGCGGAAAAACTATGGCGGACAGGCTCTACAACAATTATCGTGGCGCAAAAGCCGTAAATGTTTCACGTGAAACATCAGTTAAAAGATTATGCGGAGGAAAAATGAAATCGAAAAAGAAACGTTACATTTTTTTGGCAATAGTTATTTTGGTTCTTGTAGCAGCCGAGATAATAGTACAACCCGTCCGCGCGCTGTTGGCTATAACTTCCATGCGGCCGCTGGACACGCAGGAGGTTATACCGGGCGTTTTTGCGGTAAAGAACTCCTATGTAAACCTGTACCTGCTTAAAAACGACGGCGAATATATAGCCTTTGACGCGGGATCGAATATTAAGGCCACACGGGCGGCTTTATCCGGCCTGGGAATAACGGAAAGTGATATAACAGCGGTTTTTCTAACGCATACGGATTACGACCATGTGGCATCGCTACCCTGCTTTTCCTCCGCCGAAATATATATGGCGCAAAGCAATAAAGAGTTTCTTGAAAACTCGCCGGGGCGTTCCAAAGCATTTATAGATATGGAAAAGCCATATAATACACTTGCAGACGGCGGGAGCGTTACCGTTGCCAACACCCAAATGCAATGCGTATTCACGCCGGGCCATACGGATGGCTCCGCCTGCTACATAGTTAACGGCAAATACCTGTTTTCCGGGGATAATTTAAGCCTTAAGGACGGCAGAGCCGGTCTGTTTAACGCGGTTTTTAATATAAGCGGCGAGGAGCAGACGCAAAGCATATTCAAACTGGCAAAAACGGAGGGCATGGAAGATATGGAGGCGCTGTTTACTATGCACTATGGCTATACCGCCGATGTACGGGCAGCTTTTGCGGATTGGCGGCACTGATGCCGATGTTTCACGTGAAACATTGGGATAATGTAAATGTTTCACGTGAAACATCGCAAAAAACTATTCAGATAAATTCAGAAGGGAGGTTTGTTTATGCGCAGTTTTATGTGGCGAGTTATAATCAACGGGCTGGCGCTGATACTGGTGGCAAAACTTTTGGGCGGGGTGCAGGTTTCCGGCGTGTTCAGCGCCTTTATTGCCGCACTGGTACTGGGGGTGCTTAACGCCGTTATCCGCCCGCTGTTGCTGCTTTTTTCCCTGCCGTTGAACATTATGACCCTGGGCCTTTTTACACTGGTGGTAAACGGCCTGGTATTATGGATGGTAACGGCGTTTGTTAAAGGGTTTTCCATAAGCAACTTTTGGCTTACCATAGTATCCGCCATCTTACTGGCTGCTATCAGCGGGCTTTTATCTTGGCTGATAGGCAAGCCGGACAAAAAATAGCGTTTGAGGTGAATATGAAAACTGTATCTTTTAAACTGCTGGCTGTAATTGCCCTTGCGGTCGTGTTTTTTGCCGCTTGCCCCGGCACAGTGGGGTTGGCGGCGGATCCTATCACCGTGCTGGTGAACGGGGAGCCTTTGATAACGGATGTTCCGCCCCTGATAGAAGAAGGGCGTACCCTTGTGCCGGTGCGGGCCATAGCGGAAAGCCTAGGCGCTTATGTGGGCTGGGATCCCGCGGCCCGCCGGGTGGAGATATCCCTTAACGATGATGTGCTGCTGCTGGTAATAGACAGCACCACCGCCCATGTTAACGGCGAGCCCGCGCAGTTGGATGTTCCGGCGCGTATATTGGATAGCCGCACCCTGGTACCGGCCCGATTTATAAGCGAAAGCCTCCATGCCGAGGTAGGTTGGGACGCCGTTACCCGCACCGTTACCATCACCACCTACGCGGACGCGGACCCTTTTTCCGCGGAGCTTTACCAACTGGAGGCCGCCGTACTGCGGGAGATAAACCAGCGGCGCGCCAAGCTCTCCCGTCCGGCGCTTGCGCCGGTGGAGGAACTGACCCGTATGGCCAGAGGACACAGCGCGGAGCTTGCCCGCACCAACAGTTTTACCCATGTATCGGCCCGTTTTGGCGATACGGCGGCCCGCGCAAGGGCCAGGGGCCTTACCGTACATTTTGAGTATCTGGCTTTGGGCCTGCCGGACGCGGTATCTATTGCCGACTCTTTGCTGCGCGGGGAGCATGGGGCACGCCTGCTGGCGGCGGAATCGCTCTTTTGCGGCCTGGGCCTTTATAAAGGCGCTACCTTGGGAAACGCCGATATATGCGCGGTGGCGGAATTGACGGAAGGCGCCGGATTTATACTGGGAACGCGTCCCCGCCGGCTGGATACGGCGGAGATAACCCTTACGGGCTACGCCGCCCCCGGCGCGCCCCTTACGCTATATCATTTAAACGGGGCGGGAGAATATACATCCCGCTATAACTACACCTTAAGCGTGGATAACGCGGGCCGCTTCAAAACAGACCTTACCCTGCCGCGGCCTGGCCGCTACGCCGCCGTGGTCGGCCTGGATAACGTGCTGCTTATTTACGAGTGAGCAATGTTTCAAGTGACCAATGTTTCAGGTGAAAATACTTGAACCACAAGTTTTTGTATGATACCATAGTAATTGTTTATCATCAAAAAGCAAAAGCAGCCCTATAGCCGTATATAAATTAACTGCATCTGGTGGTAGATTCTACACATTTAATGCAATGATCGGGAGGTAAAAATGAAAAAAAATATCCTTTGCCTGCTTTTTCTGGCGGCTATCTTTACGCTTTCCGCTTGCGGCACCGGTAATAAAGCCCCTGTTCCCGGCACGGAGCAAAACCCCGGCGCATCGCCTATTATTTATCAAAATGAACAAATGGGCTTTTCCCTGGAGTTTCCCACCTCCTGGGAGGGCAAGTACAGCGTGGAAACAGAAGTATATATAAGCGCAGCCGATTGGTCGGTGGAGATATTCCACACGGCCACAAGAGAGGAAATGGGCGCCGGTTGGCTGTTTAATATAGCCTGCACGCCGGGGGAAGATTATACAGAAGATCAACCGCCCGTTATGGCAGGCTGGTGCCCCATTTTGGCGCAGACGGGCGGTTGTACCTATTATGCCTTTACCCCCAGCGGCGTGGAATACGATGAGGACCCCGCGAGTGCGGCCGGCAAGGAATACAGGGAGCTATATGATCAGATAGATATAGTGATAAGCAGCTTTAAGTTGTTGGATTAGTTTATCTGAGCGCTAACTTGGCGGATCAACGCACAATGTTTCACGTGAAACATAAACAGTGACTGTCACCTTTTCCACAAGTATGCATTTCGCTTGTGGAAAAGGTGACAGTCACTGTTGAAGGGGTGGGCGCTTACAGGGCAAATACCAATACAACAGGCGTACCGTCGTCGGTTTTTGAGTGGAATTCGAGTTTTTTATCAACGACTTTCCACTCGGTGGTGTTTTGGAGGTAGATGAAAAACTCGTGCTCTTTGAGTTTTTCGGGCTGGCGCAACGGGGCCATCATTGTTGTGCGCATGGGCTGTATTTTAATTTCTTTCTTACCTATGACGCATGGGGCGGAAAAGCGGTTCACGGCTCCTACTCCGCTGATAAGCTCATCTTCAATTAACATGGTGAAAATATCACTGGCTTCTTCTTCCGACAAAGCCTTTCGGTCAAAAACTGTTTCCTTGTCGCCGGCGCGGACTTCAGTTAATTTCCACTCTTTTCCCTTCAAGCCCGCACAGCCAGCACAGAGCATTAGAACTGCAATCAATATAGTCGAAAAAAATATCTTTTTCATGTTTATCTCCTGATATTATTATAAACAAAAAAATTGAAGAAAGTATACATAAAAAAAGGCTTATTCAAAACCTTGTTTGAATAAGCCCCTTATCAGCGTAGATTAAAGCTATTCGTCTTTTACTACTCTGTCCAATCCTATTACAAAGTCGGG
>WRIA01000018.1 GCA_009782975.1 Clostridiales bacterium | reverse complement strand
AAGATTGCCCGAAGCGGTGATTTTGGGAGTGCTGGCGTCCAGGGCATGGCTGAGTTTGCCCTTGGCAAAAATGAAATCCAGCTCGGTCAGGAGGTTCAAATCGGCCGTCAGCTCCGCCGAAAAGCCGCTTAAAAGCAGGCTCAAGCCCCGTAAGATGGCGGCGATCTCCGATTCCTCCTCCCGGGATAAGGCCGCCAGCTCATTATTGAGCTCCAGCACGGCCAGGGGCTCGATGAACAAGGTGGCGCCGCTGGCACTGACATCGTGGGTCACGCCGGGTATCTGAGCCCGGTATTCCTGCTTGACCGGCACCACATAACGGCCCTCGCGCATAGTGACCAGTGCATCCTGCAAATACTTGCTGGTAGAAGCGTTACGGATTATATGTTCCAGACGTTCCTTTACCCGTTCCGAAGCCACGCGCATACGGCGGCGCAACTGGTTTAAACGGTCGCTGGCGGAATCCAGCACCTGACCGTCGGCGCCGATAGATTTTTCCACCGCGCTTTCCACGCTTTTAAGCACGGTAAGGCTATGGCCCAAACCGCCGGTAATAGGATAACTGCCCTTCAACTGGCTGAAAAAAGAGCGCGACATACGGGCTGCCCGGCAAAGCGCGGCTGTTTGTAGTAACGCTTCCGGTTCCAGCACTCCACCTATCTCCAGGTGCTTTAAATGCGGGCGGATATCCCAAAGCGGCCCCAGGGTAAAATTAGGGTGCAGGCGCAATATCTCCCGCGCCTCCTCTGTGGCGGCCAGGCGCTCGGAAGCTTCCCTGGGGTTCAGGGCCGGTTTAAGCTCCGCGGCCAGTTCCCGGGAGCAGGCAAAGGCCGTATTAGCGGCCAGCATTTCCAGTATCTTATGATATTCCAGCTTGTGCAGGGATTTTTCTATCATCAGTCGCTTGCTCCACATAAGCATTAATATAAAACGATTGTATTATTCATTCTTTAACCCGGCACCGGGCACTACAAATTCAGCACACGGCCCGCACAATTGTTATATTCAATCTTTAACTCAGCGCTCAACACTATACACTAAGCGCCAGGGCTGTGCAGCAGCCCGCTTTATACCCCCCTGTGCAGGTGACCCTTTGTGTACTCCCGTACGACCTGCGGCAGCTTTTCCAGCGCCTCTTTATACCCCCATTCATCCTTCATGGCCAGCTGATACAGGCTAATCAGCCTTAATGCATGATGATGTTCGTATAAGCGCAGATCCAGGCACAGACGCTTAACACCGGCCTCTTTAAGGGCGGGTATCTCCGATAACAGGCATAATTGCCGGGAATTGAATATATGCATACGGCAGGCGGCATCGCTTTTGCAGGGGAAGATAAAGCCTTTTTCATCGCATAGGGCATAATCACCACGATCGCGGCAAGGAGCCGAACAGGCATTTTCTTTGTCGTGACCGCCCATTAGGGCTCCTAAAGCGCAATGCTCGCTTACCATCAAGGGCAACGCTCCCTGGGCCATAACTTCTTTTTCCGCTCCCTTGCCATCCAGCTCCGCAAGCTGAGATATGTTCAGTTCCGGCGAAAGTGTAAGGCGTTTCAAGCCAAGCTTACTAAAAAGCAGATAGCTGTGGGAATTGTAAAGGTTTAAGCCCGGCCCGCCGTACAGTGCCCCCTGCCAGCCGGCTTGGGCGGCCAGCTCGAACTGCCCTCCGTGATTAAGGAGCAGGGCCGGCAAACGTGATCCCTGCCAGGCGGCTATACGCTTGACCCACGCTTCTTCCTCCCCCGCGCGGATTATACGGGGCAGGCTGGCCGCCAGCTTTCCTCCACCTTTACCGGCGCTTTTTATCAGGGAGCGCCAATCCAGTTCATCCGGGCCGGGGCCGGGAGCAAAGCCCTCCGTGCCGAAATATATATCCTTTATACCGGCGTTAAGCAGCAATGGCAGTAATTCCGCATCATCTGTTAGGGCGGAAAGCTGCAAGGGCTTTTCCTTACCGCTTTCCCGGCGGCGCTCCTTGCCTTTTAGCGGCCACACCTGCGGCAATTCCGGCGCGGGCCGTGTCGCAGCGCTTTGCCGCTGTTCCATAATGGCGGCCACCAATTCCCGGCGGCAGGCATTAAGCACGGAGACCGGCAGCATAACGCCTTCCTCCAGTTCGCCGTCCAGGGAACCAAAACAGTAACCGGTGCCACCCAAGCGGGAAAGCTGGGCTTGGGCTGTCTGCCAATCGCAGGCGGTGGTGCGGGCTTGCTCCACCATATATTCGGATACCGCCTCGGCGGCAAAACCGTCCTCATCCCTGGCGCATATCTTCAGCGGCCGGCCCGCGACGGCAAACAGATCAAAATGCAATTTCTTCTCCGGCAGCTTGGCGTAAGAAAGGCGGGCGGAAAGTGTAAGCGGCTCGTCGTATGTTTTAAAAACGCGATCGCCGCTTTTACCGGCCGTAGCCGGTATGGAAACCGTATCGCCGGGGCAAGCTTCCTTAACTGCATCGCCGCCCTTATAGAGCCTCTCTACGGTAAGGCCGTAGCGCCCGCCGCTGCTGACCCATACTTCCAATCCATCCCCCAAGGCCAAGGGCTGCTCTACCTTGATGACCAGCCCTGCTTCCGTGCGGTGCAGCACCCGGCCCAGAAATACGCCGCGGTTATTAGGACGCTTATAGCTAATAAGAGAGGCGCCGGGTTTGCCGTCCCAATATCCGTGACAGTAGTCGCGGTTGAACATTTGCAGCAACTGGCGCTGTTCGTCTTCCTCCTGGTAAATAACGCGGCGCTCGTCCAGCAGGCGCAGATAAGAGCTGTATATGCGGCAGGCCGTGGCCACATATTCCGGCTTTTTCATCCGCCCCTCTATTTTCCAGGCGGCCAGACCAAGCTCATGCAGTTCCTCCAGCCGCCAATAGCCCACCAGATCCTTGGGGGAGAGCAAATAATCCCCCTGTTCTTTTACGGGCAGCGGATCGCCCTCCGTGTCGGTAAGTGTATAGGGCAGGCGGCAGGGCTGGGCGCAACGGCCTCGGTTGCCGCTGCGGCCTCCTATCATACTGCTCATAAGGCATTGGCCGGAATAACAAAAGCACAGCGCGCCGTGGACAAAGACTTCCAGTTCCACCAGGGAGTCCTTGTTTATGGCCTTGATCTCGGCAAAGGAAAGCTCCCGCGCCAAAATGACGCGGCTTACGCCCAAAGAGGCCAGAAAACGGGTGGCGGCAGCGTTGGTAACGGTCATTTGTGTGCTGGCGTGTATCGGCATATCCCCCATGGTTTCCCGCAGCAGGTGCAGCAGGCCCATATCCTGCACTATCACACCATCCAGGCCAGCTTTGTAGTAGTTGGCTATAAATTCCAGCGCCGGGGCCAATTCCCGATCCGAAAGCAGGGTGTTTACCGCCAGATATAGCTTTACGCCGTAAAAATGCGCAAGACGCAGGGCTTCCGCCAATTCCTCCTCGCTGAAATTCTCGGCCAGAGCGCGGGCTGAAAATTGCGGACCGCCCAGGTAAACGGCATCTGCGCCATTTGCTATAGCGGCCTTTAAGGCATCCATATTGCCGGCAGGAGCCATCAACTCTGTCATATACTTTCCTCTCCAAAATATGATAAATGATACGGCTTAACTGCTTTGTAAAATCAAATTTTACTAAACACAAAATGTTTAGGAAGTTAAATATTTTGTTTAGGAAGTTAAATAAAATGTTTAGAAACGCAAATATTTTTACCGCCGGTTTTATGGTGATTTTTTACATTGTACGGTCAATATATGGTCAGTTTTTTACCGCCCTTTTCACCCGCACCAGACCGGAACAGGCCACTATATCTATACCTGAGGCTTCCAGACGATCCAAAAACAGGTTAAGGCCCACATTGTCGCTGGCTATATGACCTGCTATCACCATGTTCAACCGCGCCGCCTTGGCGCTTTCCAGCATACCCTCGGTGGCATGCATACATACCACAGTGGAAATACCGGCTTCGGAGAGGGCCTTCATGTTATCCTTATGACCGCTGGTGCCGCCGGTAAAATCTATCATTATCTTCCCCACGCTGTAAGAGCCGCTGCCGTTTACTATCTGGGCCGGGTTATTATGTTCGGCGGAAAAGCGGTATTCCGGTATTTTGCGCAGACACTTGCACAGATCCTCCAGTGTACCGGGCTGCTCCGCCTCTAAAAAATCCCCCACGAACTTTGTTACAAGATTGTCGCAGGGAGTATGAACGCACATAAAGGCCAGCCCCAACAACTTTGCGGAGTGTACGGCCCGCAGATGATTGGTTACGCTTATGCTTTTACGCACCTCCTTGATGCGCTCGTCCATCAGGCTTTCGGCCAGATTAGGCTTAACGCCCACGCTGGCCAGATAGCCGCTTTGCAGGTGCATAACATCGGGGAGCGCGGCCAGCGCGGCGCCCTCCGGGTGATGGGCCAAAAGCAGATCTATGCCCTCGCCGCGGCGGTTTAGCGCATCCGCCACCGCCACCTCGCCGCTTTCTATATCCACGCCGCAATATATCTTGGATACCTCCATATCCGGTTCTCCCCCCAGGATGCGTGTATCGGCATAGGGGTTGGCCAGGGTCTCCTTATCGAAAAAAGCTTTGTCCTCCTCGTCCAGTTTAGAGAAGGCTTTTTGGGCTTTATCCAGTTCCTTTTGCACCGCCTCCGCTCCGCGGGGGTCGTTTTCCATGCCCATTTGCACCGCCAGAGCATATATCTCCTGTAATTTCATGCTTTATTCCCCTTTCTTCCGGTTATTTTCCGCAAGCTCCACCCCGCCTATATCCGCAGCTTCCAGCATTTCCAGGTATTCATCCTGTAAGGCCAGCAGTTCCTCTGCTATTTGCAGCGCCACCAGCATGGCGGTACGGGTGGAGGAATAATACGGGCTGCGCTCCCGCACGGCGGCGATTTTTTGCGCCACCGAACCGGATATCTGCTTCAGCCGCTCCTTACTGACCGGCCCGCGCAGCACATAAGTTTGTCCGTCCAATTCTTCCTGCAATACAGCTTCTTCCGGCATATCAAGACCTCCAAAAGCGATCGGTGACCGATAATAACAGATATTTAACAGTTGTTAAATATGCCTGCTTCGCTACGATATATTATGTATTGATCTATCTACGTTTAAGCCCGAACTGATCTTCCATGGCACGCAGGATATTTTCCATGGCCGCGTCCGCTTCGGTATCCGTTAAGGTGCGCCCGGCGGCGCGGAAGCTTAAGGCATAAGCCAGACTGCGCTGGCCTTGTGCTATGGGCGGCCCGGCATAGGTATCGAAAAGCTTTACCTGCTCCAGCAAAGGCCCGGCGGCAGCACGCAGGGCGTTTTCTATATCGGCGGCCTCTATATCCGCGCTGCCCACCAAAGCTATATCCCTCTCCATGGCCGGATATTTGGGCAAACCGGCACACAGGGGCTGCCGCGCCGCCTTAAAGAGAGGGGCTAACCTAAGCTCCGCAACCACCGTACCGGCAGGCAGATCGTAGTTGGCCGCCGCCCGCGGGTCAAGCTCGCCCAAAGCGCCAAGTTCGGTATCATCCAGCAGTACCAGGGCGCTTTTTCCGGGGTGTAAATATGGATAAAGCTCCGTAGGGGCGCGTTTAAAGCTTAAACGGCCGCAGGAAAACGCCGCCGCCACAGTTTCGATAAGCCCTTTGGCATAGAAATAATCATAGCGCTGCCCCGGCTCCTGCCAACAAGCGGGAGTAAGGCCTCACAGCAATATTCCCCAGCAAGCTTCCTCCCGCGGCTGCGCGGCGGCAGTATCCTCCTGCAGGGGTACATAGACAGAGCCAAGCTCGAACATAGCAAGGCTAAGGTTGCGGCGGCTTATGTTGCGGCGGGCACAATTAAGCAGCCCCGGCAGCAGGGAAAGGCGCATCACGCTTTGCTCCTCGTTTAGCGGGTTGGCCAGTATAAGCGGCCGCCGCCAGGGATGATCCTCCGCCGTAAGCAGCTTTTCCGCTTCCCGGGGGCTGATAAATGTATAATTTATGGTTTCGTAAAGGCCCAGGCCCACGTTTAGATCACGCAGTTTTTCCCACTGCCGCTGCTCTTCGGTAAGAGCGCCCCCGGCATTGGAAAAAGGCAGTGTGGCCGGTATGCTTTCGTAGCCAATCAAGCGGGCCACTTCCTCTATCAAATCCTCCTCCATGGTTATGTCCTGGCGGTAGCTGGGAATATCTATGACGGCGCTTTCCGCCGTGGCCTCCCTTACACAAAAGGATAACGAGCGCATGACCCCAAGTATCGTTTCCATGCTGTAGGAGGAACCAAGCAGACCGTTCACCCGTTCCCGCCTTAAGACTACCTGCCGGGGCGGATAGGATTCCCTGCCGCCCACATCCAGCGCGCCGCTTGCGGCGGTTGCCCCGCAGTATTCCACCAGCAGTTGTACGGCGCGGCGGGCAGCCTTGTCGCAAGCGGCTGCATCCACGCCTTTTTCAAAACGCAACGAAGCCTCGGAGACAAGCCCCAGACCACGGGCTGTGCGCCGGATGCTGGTTGGCTTAAAGCAGGCCGATTCTATAAGAACATCCACCGTATCGGCCGTTACTTCTGTTTTTGTGCCGCCCATAACCCCGCCAACGCATACGGGTTTTTCCCCGTCGCAGATCAATATCTCCCCGCCACCGAAGGTCCTTTCCTTGTCGTCCAGTGTGCGCATGGTTTCGCCGGGCAATGCGGCACGCACTATTATCTGTTTTCCCGCAAGCTGTTGGTAATCGAAGGTATGTAGGGGCTGATTCATCTCCAGCATCACAAAATTGCTGATATCCACCACATTGTTGATGGGACGCATACCGGCGCGCAGCAGGTATTGCTGCATCCATAGGGGAGAAGGGCCGATCTTTACTCCCTGTACCAGCCGACCAACATAGCGGGGGCAGAGTTCGGCGTCCTTTACATCTATGCGCAAAAGCCCGCCTATAGGCGGCCCGGCTTCTTCATAGGCTATGCGCGGCTCCCTTACTTGGCCGCCGGTAAGCGCCGCCGCCTCGTAGGCGCAGTTTAAAAGACCCAAGCAATCGCTGCGATTAGGGGTAAGAGCTATATCCAAAACACTGTCTGTAAGATCGAAGGCTTGCAGTATATCCTCTCCCAGCGGCACTTCATCCGGCAGCACCCATATACCATCCTGGCTGCCGCTGTCTATACCAAGCTCCGCCGCGGAGCATATCATGCCCTCGGATACCATGCCCAAGGCCGTCTTAGCGGTTATTTCCATACCGCCGGGCAAGCGCGCGCCGATTTTTGCAAAAGGCACGGTTTGGCCGGCCGCCACATTGGGCGCGCCGCACAGCACAGTATATATGCCGGCGCCGCTATCCACGCGGCATACGCTGATATGATCGGAAGCCGGATGTGCCTCGGCGGATAGTACCCGCGCCACCACCACACCTTCTATACCGGCGGCAAATTCCTCCACCGCCTCCACTTCCAGCCCGGACATGGTAAAGCGTCCGGCCAGCTCTTTGGCATCTATATCCAAGGCTACATACTGCTTAAGCCACTTATACGGTACTTTCATTTATAATTACCTCTTTTCTCGCCTCTATCTCCTCGCATACGGCCTCAAAACTGTGCCAGAAAACGCAGGTCGTTGTCGAACAGCAGGCGCATATCGCTGATACCGTATTTAAGCAAGGCTACACGATCTATGCCCATGCCGAAGGCGAAGCCGCTTACCGCCTGAGGGTCGTAGCCGGACATTTGCAGCACCCTGGGATGCACCATGCCGGAGCCC
>WRIA01000017.1 GCA_009782975.1 Clostridiales bacterium | reverse complement strand
CAAAAAGGGATCGAGCGCTTTGGCGGCGACGAAGAAATGTATCTCGGAGCATTGCGTTCATATGCGGTGAATATTCCGTCTCTCCTTGAAACGATAAAAAATGTGACCCGTGGGAATCTGGCTGATTATGCCATCACGGTTCACGGCGTTAAAGGATCGAGCCGGGGGATTTCCGCTCTGTCTGCCGGTGATTACGCGGAAATTCTCGAAAAACTGGCAAAAGACGGGGATTTTAATTCTGTAAGCGATAAAAATCCAGGTTTTGCGCAAACCATCGAAAAATTGATAGCCGGTCTGAATAAGGCGTTTGAGAAAATAGACGCGGAAAACGCGAAACCTGAAAAAGAAGTTCCGGACACGGATATCCTGGACAGGCTTTTGGAAGCGTGCGAAAAGTACGATATGGACGGAGTCGACGCGCTGATCACAGAACTCGGGCGCTTCAAATATACGGCGGACGACGGTCTCGCCGCATGGCTGCTGGAAAACGCCGCGGAAACGGACAGCATGGACGCGCCGCCGGAATCCGCGCTTAACCCCATACAGGTGATGAGCGGGCATACCGCGCTGGAACTGATATACAAACAGGAAACAGAGCTGCCTTTAAAAATCGACGGCGAACCGCTGTTAGCGCATCGTCTTTTATTCAGTATTCCCTTAAGCAGCAGCGAAGGCGGCCTGCTATATATAGGGCAGGAAATCTACGAGGAAACGCCACAGGGCTTGTTGTTCGACCAAGCCCTGCAAAACGCCATATTCAACAATGCCTCCGACCAGGTGGAGCGGGTAACTTTTGCCGCTGACGGCAGCGAAGTGCTGATAAACGGCCAAACATACCCCTACGATAAAGGCGGCGTTGATACCGGCCTTTCCGGCCGCCTGCTGGATCGCATATTATACCGCACCATAGCCTTTTACCTTAACGCCTATACCGGCAATGTAAACGGCCTGCAAGCCATGAGTACCGCTACGCTGTACGAGGGCGTACTGAGAGCCCATGCCGGGTTGGATACCGATTATGACCTGGGCGAAGATATAATAGCCAAATTCAACAAATATATACTTTCGGATTATGTGCTGCCCCAGGCCATACTGGCCCCTGTGCGGCAGGGCGAAGAATACCAAACGGCTTTACGCTTAAACGAGAGCATCACTGTGGAGATATATTTTACGGCGGAGGAAGACCTGCCGCTGGTAAGCGCCCTAAAATTAGTTGTGGCGGAAGACGATGCCGGTAACGCAGAGGATGCGGAGGATATAATCAATATATAGGCGGATATCCTGCAATATTACAGCGCCGGTTCCTTGTGCGAATACCATTCCTCCCCGGTTATTGTCCGGCCCCCTTCATAAAAATGCACCTTGCCGTGGCCATTCTTTTTGGAGGCGTACATGGCCTGATCGGCTGCGTGCAGCAGCTCCAGCGCTTTGGTACCGTCTTTGGGGCAGCAGGCTATGCCCAGGCTGCAACCGCAGTTTACCGTACTTTCCTGCAACTGCCATGGTTCGGCGAACCTTTCCAACAGGCAGCCGGTCATATCCAGCAACCGCGCCGGGGATATATCCCTGAACACCAGCACAAATTCATCCCCGCTGTGCCTATAAGCCTGGCCGGCTGTAAAAGGGCTGTTTTGCAGTGTTAGCCCTACTTGATGTAACAATTCGTCCCCGGCCTGATGCCCTAAATTATCGTTTATGCGCTTAAACCCGTCCAAATCGAA
The DNA here is from genome assembly GCA_009782975.1 of Clostridiales bacterium. The sequence continues at coordinate 6,065 of WRIA01000017.1, read as the reverse complement.
GAACAATACATAGCCTTCGCCGCTGCCGCCGGAAAACAGATTATCTATATCCTTCAAAAGCCTGCGGCGGTTGGGCAGCCCGGTAAGGTCGTCATATTCCGCCAGGTGGCGTATCAACTCCTCGTTACGTTTATTTTCCGAAATATTGGTGCTGCTTACCACGCTGGCCAACCGCCCGTCCACCCAGCGAAAGCAGGTGGAGATAACGCGCTGCCAGGTGTTATCCTGCGGGCGCAAAAAATCTCTGCTGCAAATCAGGCCGGGCACGGGGTTGCCGCTTTCGTCAAGAGGCAGCTTGTCGTGCTTGCAATCCGCGCAGGGGCGGTTTTGGTCGCTGTGCTGTATCCTCCAGCACTGTTTTCCCAGTATATTATCGGTTCCGCCGTATGTGGTGGCCATGGAGGAATTAGCATAGATTATCTCGTAAGTGGCAAAATCGGTAACGCATATATCCACAGCCACGTTATCCAGAATGCTTTTCATAGCGTTACGCGTGTTTTCCAGCCATTTTTGATAGATGCGCAGCTTTATTTGATTGCCCGCCATCCGCAGTACGGAACAGGCCTTTTCAAAATCGGCGGCGGAAAGCACTATTTCGCCGCGCCTGTCGCTCATACCCACTACGCCTATAAGCTCGCCCTCGTTATTTATTATCGGTACCAGTACCAGTAAACGGCAATTGAACATCCCCTGTAACCCGGCCTTAAGCCCGGATGCCGCATCGTCGGCTCTTATGACCACCGTTCCCAGGGCTATAAGCTCCTGTACCTGCTCCCCGGTAAGAACATTGAAAATATCCAGGGAAGGCGGCAAGGTGCTTTTTTCATAATAACCGCATACTTCCCCCAGCTCAAAGATGCCGGAAGAGCCGGTCTCGTAAATAAACCCGCAGCCAAAATGGAAAAACCGGCAGGTAGCCCTAAGTATGCCGGGTATGGTGTCGTGTGGGTCGCCCTGAGCCCCCAACCTGTTGATAACCTCCAAAAACAACTGGTGGGCATTGCCTACAGTACGCTTTTTCATAAATATCTCCTCGCGCTTGTAAAAGGTTTAAAAACATTTATATTATAACGTGATTTCTACGAATATTCAACACCTTACTAACGATTTCTACATAGGATATTTATTATATGATGACGAAAAGTATAAACGGGATATTTTACCGGCTGGCTTTATAATACTAAGGAGAAATATGGAAAACACCTGCTATTATAATATGGATTTTATGAATATAGGCTTATCTGAGGAGAATGGCGCTATAACGCGGCTTTTCTTTGTTACAAAAGAAGAAGCGGCGCAGGGCAAAGGAACGGAAACTCCCCTGTTGCGTGGGGCCGCCTTGCAGTTGCGGCAATATCTTTCTGGCCGTCGTAAGGAGTTTTTTTTGCCCCTTGCCCCGCAAGGCACGGAATTTATGCGCCGGGTATGGAAAGCCCTGGAAACAATACCCTACGGGGAAACGCGCAGCTATAAGCAGATAGCCCTTCAAACAGGACACGATAAGGCTTACCGCGCCGTTGGCCTGGCCAACAACCGTAACCCCATATCCATAATCATTCCCTGCCACCGGGTTATAGGACATAACGGCCGGCTTGTGGGCTATGGCGGCGGGCTGCCGGTTAAGGAAAAGCTGCTGCAACTGGAGCAACGCGTTATTGCGCTAACGGAAAACAAAGGCCATGCGCGTACTTATTAAGCCCGGCCCGCTTAATGGCGAATTAGCGGCCCAACCGGCCAAAGCGGAAGCCCACCGCTGGCTTATCTGCGCGGCTCTTGCGGATACACCCACTTTAATTTGCCCCGCGCCGGTGGGCGAAGATACAGCGGCCACCGGGGATTGCCTGCGCCAACTGGGGGCTTCCCTTAAAACACAGGACGGCGGCTTGCTGGTAAGGCCCCTTGGAAAAGATGTCTGCTCTCCCCTGCTGGATTGCCGGGAAAGCGGCGCTTCCCTACGCTTTTTGCTGCCCCTAAGCACGGTGCTGGCACAGGATGCCGCTTTTAGGGGGGCCGGTCGCTTACCCAAGCGCCCACTGGGGGATCTTATAAGCGCATTGCGCGAACACGGTATAAGCTTCAGCGGCGAAAAACTGCCCTTTTCCGTAAGGGGGCGCTTGCGCGGCGGGCTGTTTTGCCTGCCGGGGCATATAAGCTCTCAATATATAAGCGGGCTTTTGCTTGCCCTGCCTTTGGCGAAAGAGGACAGCGAGATACGTCTTGCCACCCCCTTGCAGTCTCCCGGCTATGTAAAAATGACCCTGGCCGCGCTTAAGGATTTCGACATAGAAATTAAACAGGAAAAGGAAAACTTTTATATAGCGGGGCGGCAGAGTTACAAAAGCCCGGGCCGCATAGATATTAAGGGAGATTGGTCCGGCGCCGCTTTTTTTCTGGCTGCCGGGGCGCTTTTTGGCCCGGTGGGGATACATGGGCTAGACCCCTGCTCCCTACAGCCGGATAAAGAAATACTGCGCCTGCTGGCGGCTTTCGGCGCCCTTGTAAAACAGCGGGAGGATACCGTTACCGTAAGCCGCGGCAGCTTGATAGGGCAGGAGATAGACATAGCCGCCACGGCGGATTTAGCGCCGCTTCTGGCAGTGCTGGGGGCATTGGCCCGCGGGCGCACCGTGCTTAAAAACGCCGCGCGATTGCGCCACAAGGAAAGCGACCGCTTAAAAAGCATATCCGCCCTGTTATCTTCCCTGGGGGCATTGGTGACGGAAAACGAGGATTCCCTTGTGATACAGGGGCAAGAGCATTTGAACGGCGGTGAGGTGCGGGCCTTTGGAGATCACCGCGTAGTGATGGCGGCAGCGCTGGCCGCTTGCGGTTGCCGCCGGGATATCATAATACGCGGGGCCGAGGCTATCGATAAATCCTATCCCGGTTTTTTTGCGGATATCCGCAGCTTGGGTGGTTACGCCAAAACCGTGCAAAAGGCCTGATTAAAAACAGCATTCCTGTAATGAATGAAAAAGGGGTTTGAATAAAAGAAAAGCCCCTGCTATGATTTTAGATGTGCTACCAAACACAAAAAAATCAAAAAATGCAGGGGGATTTCACAAATGAAGAACCGAACAAATCAAAGATTAGAGGAAATCACGGCGGGAACACTGATCGTCGGCGTAGATGTGGCAAAAGCAGTCCAATGGGCGCGGATTGTGGATTATCGCGGAGTAGAGATTGGTAAAGCGCTGTCCTTCCAAAACAACCGGCAAGGCTTTGAAAGCATTGTAACAAGGATTTTGGAGATATGCAAGCTAAAAACGCTGAAGTATCCGATTGACAATGTAATTATCGGGATGGAGCCGACCGGTCACTATTGGAAAACACTGGCGAATTACTTGATAAAAGCTAACTACAAGGTGGTTTGCGTAAACCCGTACCACACGAAAAAGTCCAAGGAGTTGGACGACAACAGCCCGACGAAGAACGACAAGAAGGATGCGATCACCATAGCGCGGCTGGTAAAAGACGGACGTTTCTTTGATCCGTATTTGCCGCAGGAGGACTACGGAGAGCTGCGGAACCTGACTAATGCCAGAGTAAGTGTGATGAAGCGCAGCAATGCCGTCAAGAACACAATTACGGCGATATTGGATGAATATTTCCCAGAGATATGGACGGTGTTTAAAAGTCCGTTAAGAGGGAAAGCCTCCCGGCAAGTATTGAGGAGTTGCCCGTTTCCATCATTCATTTTAGCAATAGGAGAGGTTGGTGTATTGGAAGAGATACAAAAGGCGGTCAAGAAGACGGTGGGCATGAAAAAAGTCCGGCAGCTCATAAGTGTAGCCGGAATGTCAGTTGGGGTCAAGTATGGCTTGGAATCCGCAAAAATGCGGCTTTGTTGGTTGCTGGATGAGTTGGAACTGATAGAAAAGCAGCTTGACCAAGTGGAGCAGGCGATGGAGAATATGCTTTACAAGGTCGGATATGCACAGCAACTCCTAAGCATCAAAGGAATAGGCATTGTAACGGCGGCATCATTTTTAGGCGAGGTTGGTGATCCGCTTCGATTCCAAAATGCCCGGCAGATTGCAAATTACGCGGGATACAATCTGGTGGAGGATAGCTCCGGCAAGAATAAAAGCGGAACGTGTATATCCAAGCGCGGCCGCAGCCAGCTTCGCAGCGTACTGTATCAGATGGCATTCACGATGGTAGGCACAAATGCCGAAATGAAAGCACTTTACCGGCATTTGACAACAAGAAAGAATAATCCGTTGAAGAAAAAACAAGCCCTCGTGGTGGTTTCAAAGAAGATCATCACAGTGATATACAGCTTGCTGAAAAAGCAAGAGATTTACAAGCCTGAACTCGTGCTGGGCACGGTCAGAAAAGAAATGATGGCCGCTTAAAGCCCGGCGCACATGGAACTGCTGGTAAGGCAGGGGGCAAGGAGGTTACCTCCGTAAGCCCTTCAATGAGGCAGTAAAACAGCTAAAAAGCTGCCCCTTGCCTTTATCATAAAAACAGAACGAAGGAATGTAAGCGAAACCGCACGGTTTACGCAGTGAGGCATGGTAGGGTGAGTTTTGTGATAAGCGTCTGCGTCCCAAATTATTCGCGCAAAATTTTTGAAACTCCAGTCGGGCTACGCCCTCCTTTCGTTTCAAAAATTTTAAATAAATCAAAATGTCAAGAAAACACTTGACAAATCTCAAAAAAAGAGGTAGGAGGTAAAGCAATGTCTTCCACTTGGGGCAATATGATAAAACTTAGCCTGTTTGGAACTTCCCATGGCCCGGCGGTGGGCTTTACCCTGGACGCTTTGCCTTCCGGGCAATATATAGATCTTAAGCGTCTGCGCGCCTTTACGTTGCGGCGCGCCCCCGGCCGGGCGGCCTGGACCAGTGAACGCCGGGAGGAGGATGAGCCCTCGTTTTTGTCCGGCCTTAAAGACGGCTTTACCACCGGCGCGCCCCTAGCCGCTTTGATAGAAAACAAAAACGCCGATACCGCCGAATATATAAACAGGCATAACATACCCCGGCCGGGTCACGCCGATTTTACCGCGCGGGCCCGCTACGGGGAGCAAGCGGAGCTTTCCGGCGGCGGGCATATTTCCGGACGGCTGACCGCGCCTTTATGCCTGGCCGGAGGTATAGCTCTGCAAATATTGGAGCAGCGGGGCATTTTTGTAGGCGGGCATATATATGCTGTAAGGGATATAGCGGACGCCCCCTACGATCCGGCGGGGCTGACCAAAGAGCGTCTGCTGCTGGCCGGCAAAAAGGATTTCCCGGTAAATGACGATAAAGCCGGGGAACGGATGCGCCAAGCCATAGCGGCAGCCCGCGCCGATGGCGACAGCCTGGGCGGAGTTATAGAATGCGCGGCCCTGGGCTTACCGGCCGGGTTGGGCAGCCCTTTGTTCGGCGGGGTGGAAAACCGTCTGGCGCAGATCATTTTTGCCATACCGGCCCTTACAGGCCTGGAATTTGGGGCCGGTTTTGCCGCGGCTGGCCTCTTGGGCTCCCAAAATAACGACCCCTTTGTAATACAGCAGGGGCAAATACGCACCGAAAGCAATAATCATGGCGGGGTTTTAGGCGGTATAAGCAGCGGTATGCCCCTTATACTAAGGGCGGCGGTAAAGCCCACGCCTTCCATAGCCAAAGAGCAGCGCAGCGTGGATGTATCCGCTATGAAGGAGACGGCCTTTACCGTACAGGGGCGGCACGACCCGTGTATAGCGCCGCGCGCCGTGCCCTGCGTGGAGGCGGCCATGGCCCTGGCTCTGCTGGATATGATAATGGAACAGGGGCTGTAAGGGTAATAGTTTTGAGTTTTGAGTTTTGAGTTTTGAGTTTTTATCCGCATTTTATACGTACGCGTAATTTAAGTAAAATGTTTGCCTTTCTAAACAAAATATTTAACTTCCTAAACATTTTATTTAGGTCCCTAAACATTTTCTGTTGTTGATAGTTGATAGCTGACTGCTTTTTTATTGGGGGTGCGGGAATGGAGTTGACCAATATACGCGGGCGCATAGACGCGCTGGACAACCAGATGCTGGAACTTTTTTGCGAGCGTATGCGCTTGGCGGCGGAAGCGGGTGCGGC
>WRIA01000016.1 GCA_009782975.1 Clostridiales bacterium | reverse complement strand
CAGCTATAAAAAGCGTTATAAACGCGGCTGTAAAAAAGCCCGCTTTGCCGTTTGTGGTAACACCGGCGGCCGAGGAAGCCATATCCAAATTATGGGCAAGGGCCGCCCCCAGTATCATGCCCAAAACCGTTACGGCGGAATCGGAGTTTCCGCTGCCCGCAAGTATTAGCTGCCGGAAAGGGCAGCCGCCCAGCAGGACGGAGCCGAACCCCACCAAAGCCAGGCCCAAAAAATTCCACAAACCGTCTGTATGGGCTATGGGCTGGCCCGCAAAACCCACATTAAAGCTGCCTAAAAAGATGTTTCCCCCTATGCCCACGGCTATAATGGCCACAAAGGCCGAGAGCATGGAAAAACTTTTGAACAAAAACATATCCCTTATACCCCCCGCAAAGCATAAACGGGACAGATATCCGGTAACGCCCATTATAAGGCCCGCGGCCAAAGAGATAAGCAGCGGGGCATGGGCCGCGCCGGGGCCTTGTTCCGAAAAAACAAGTACATAGGGAGCAAGCAGCAAAACCGCCAGCAGCAGCAGGCACAAAAAGGGCAAAGCGGCCCCGTCGGTACCGGAAACGCTGTAGGCGCGCTTTAGGGAAAACCCCCTGTTCAAAAAGAACACGCCCAAAAGTATTCCGGCGGCAAAACCTAACAGGCCTACTACGGCGTTAAGGTCGCCACCGGCTATCCTTAGGGCCATCCTTAAAGGGCAGCCCAAAAAGATAAGCGCCCCTATCATTACGCATACGCCCAAAACGAACCTTGTAAGGGGCGCGGAGCCGCCTTTTGGGGCAAATTCCTTTGTTGCGGCGGAGCATATGGCAGCCCCCAGAACCAGGCCCATTATCTCCGGCCTGGCGTAGCTTGGGGCGGACACGCCGTGCAGCCCCAAAGCCCCGGCGGTATCCCGCAGAAAGCAAGCGACGCAAAACCCCATGTTTGCCGGGTTTCCCCGTAAAACCAGAATAAGGGAAACGATAGCGGCTAAAGCACCCGCAAGGGGCAATTTAAATTTTTCGGCCATATTTGATCCCCAAACACCTTGTTTTTACCTCTTTGTAAACAATTATAATACGCAAAAACAAGGCTTGCAATCTTATTTATTGATATATATAATAAAATAAATCAGCATTTTTGATAAATGCGGGGGATATTATGAAAAAAGTATATGCCGACAACAGCGCTACTTCTTTTCCCAAGGCGCCGGGGGTGTCCGCAGCCATAAAGGATTTTTTGGATAATGCCTGTTGCAACATAAACCGCGGAGGTTACGAGGCCTCCTATAATACGGCTTTGGAAATACTGGAGGCGCGAAAGCATTTATGCGGTATGTTCAAATTTGACGAGCCGCGAAACGTGATCTTTACACCGGGCCTTACTTATTCCCTTAATATGATATTGCTGGGGTTTCTTAAAGCGGGCGACCATGTAGTGACCACCTCTGTGGAGCATAACAGCGTAATGCGGCCCCTTTGCGTCCTGGGGGAAAGGGGAGTGGAACACAGCATAGTTGCCTGCGACGGCGACGGCGCCCTGGACCCCGCCGGTATAGCCCGGCAGATAAACCCGCGCACAAAGGCCGTGATAATGACCCATGCTTCCAATGTCTGCGGAACGGTACTGCCCATATACGACGTGGCGGATATCTGCGCAAAGCACGGCCTTAAATTGATAGTGGATTCCGCCCAGACCGCCGGGGTATTGGATATAGATATGGCTTACATAGACGCGCTGGCCTTTACCTGTCATAAGGGGCTTCTTGCCGCCCAGGGTTCGGGGGGCTTTATAGTAAAAAGCGATATGGCGGAAAAAATAATGCCCCTTGTAACGGGTGGTACGGGCAGCTTATCCGGGGAGACCGTGCAGCCGGGCTTTCTGCCGGATAAATTTGAAGCTGGCACCATGAACATACCGGCCATTATCGGTTTAAAAAGATCCCTGGAATATATAAATTCGGTTGGCGTAAAAAACATCTTTGAAAAGGAGCGCAAACTTACCGAAAAATTCCTTGGGGAGATACGGGGCGTTGAAGGCGTGCGCGTTACAGGAAAACAGGATACTAAAGGCAGGATAGCCGTAATATCTCTGGATTTTACCGCGCGGGACAACGCCGCCGTGGCGGCCGCCCTGGACACCGATTACGGCATAATGACCCGCTGCGGCCTGCACTGCGCGGCAAACGCCCATAAGACGCTGGGCACATATCCAAAAGGTACCGTAAGGTTTTCCTTCGGGCATTTCAATACGGAGGACGAGATAGAATACATAGCCCGCAGCGTAAAGGAAATACTTAAACGGCCTGTTTAGAGTATTATAGCCGCCGTATCTATAAAAAAGGGGGCGCGGATATGGATTTTAAGCAACTGGAAGCATACGTTAAAGTTATAGAACTTTCCAGCTTTTCCAGGGCGGCGGAAGCTATATTTTTATCCCAGCCCTCGGTAAGCGCATATATAAACGGGCTGGAAAGGGAACTGGGCACGGTACTTATAAACCGTTCCACCAAGGAGCTGTCGCCGACACTGGCGGGCAGGATATTCTACGAAAACGCCAGGGAGCTTATTGCTCTAAAGCAAAATACACTGGGAAGGCTTAAAAATCTTTCCGGCAATTTAAGCGGGGAGATAAGTATTCTGGCCTCCACCGTTCCCTCCCAGTATGTTTTGCCCAGGGTGCTGGCCTGCTTCAACAAGGTTTACCCCGATATTTCTTTTACGGTAAAGCAAAAGGATACAGTGGATGTTGCGCGGGGCATAGCGGCGCAAAAAGCGGAAATAGGCTTTTGCGGAGGCCTGGTAAAAGATGATAAATGCGAATTTAAGGAATTTATGACGGAAAAAATAGTCTTTATAGCGCCCCGCAACGGTAAATATTCGGATACAAGGGAGTATTCCCCGGAGGAGCTTTTATACGAAGGCCCCTTTGTTGCAAGGGAAAAGGGCTCCGGCACCGGAACGCAATACGAAAACCACTTTGCCGGGCAAAATATAGATATAAGCAAAATAAATGTCTGCGCCTGTTTTGACAACACCCAAAGCATAATAAACGCCGTGATTAACGGTTTGGGCGTTTCCGTGGTTTCCGAGTTTGCGGCCAGGGTCTTTATAGAGCAAAAAATGGTTTTGCCCCTGCGGCTTACATACGGCTTGCCGGAAAGGAAGCTTTATTATGTTCTTAAAAAGAACTTTTTTCATTCCCATCTTATAGAACTGTTTGTAGAATTTTTGTGCAGTCCGGCTTTAAAGATTTAACAGTGCCGCTGCATAGCTGCCGGTATCTTATAAAATATCCCGCGCTTGTTTTTTTGTGCTGTTTGCGTTAGAATAGGTTGTACGCTGAATATAGGGTGGTATAAAATAGTATGGTATCAAAAAGAAAATATGCTCTGGTTTTGATGATGCTTTTGCTGACGCTGCCCTTGTGGGCCTGCGCCGGGGAGCTTGCGCCGGATGCGGCGGACATAGACGCTACAGCCTGGGCGGAGCCTTTTCGTGTGGCCGCCCTAAGTGTAAATGAGGAGCTTAAGGATTATTACGCCGCCTATTTTACACCGGATGAGTTTCGCCTTATGCTGGATAATTTTTACGGCAGCTTTGCCGGGGTGGGCATATATATGAATCAGGACGAGCAGGGCAGGGTGCTGGTAGTTTCGGTTATGCCGGGCCGTCCGGCCAAAGATGCCGGGTTGGAAGCGGGGGATATAATATTGGCCGTGGACGGCCTGCCCGTAACCGGACTGGATATGGAAGTAGTTATGATGCGCCTGCGCGGCGAGGAGGGCACCGATGTGGATGTGGACCTGCTGCGGGAGCGCAAGGAGGAAAACCATTATTATTCCGTTACCATAACCCGTGCCATAATAGAGAGCGATTCCCTAAGCGGCGGTTTTTTGGAAAAGCATCCCGGTATAGCCTATGTCGCTATATACGATTTTACGGAAAGGACGCCCTACGAATTTTACGACCTGCTTGCGGAGCTGGATGGCGAGCATGATATATGGGGCCTTATACTGGATCTGCGGGATAACGGCGGCGGCAGCTTTGGCGCGGCTATGGCTTTAGCGGATTTTTTTGTGCCAAGAGGCGACCCCATAGTGTGGGAAAAAACCTACGGCGGCGAGCTTTGCCACCGCTCTTACGATGGCAGCCTGCAAGACCTGCCCGTTGTATGCCTGCAAAACGAATATACGGCCAGCGCCTCCGAAGTCTTGATAGGCGCGCTTAAGGATCATGGCGTGGCTGTGGTGGTGGGCACGGTAAGCTTTGGCAAGGGCATAACGCAAATACTGGATAGCTGGCCGGACGGGGGAGGCATAAAATATACGCGCAGCCGCTATTATACACCGCTTAAATACGATCTGCACGGCCGCGGCATAGAGCCGGATATAGAGCTTGAAATAAGCGACGACACCACCTACGAGGAATATTTCGACCCGGATAACGAAAACAACCTGCATATAAAAAAGGCACTGGAGGAGTTGAATAAACGTATATATATGAATACGTTCAGGTAACATATAAAGGGGGCGGTCTTAGCCGCCCCCTAAACATTATCTTATTATATATGCTTCTTATATATGCTTTACAACATCATCCAGACGCCGTTTAAGCTCCGGCGAGATATTTACCATAGGCAGGCGTATCTCGTCTTTTTCTATAAGGCCCTCCCGGTGCAGCAGATATTTAAGGGGTGCCGGAGAAGGCTCGGCGAATAGTAGCGGTATAAAAGCGGCCAAAGGCTTCCATATTTCAAGCGCCGCCCGGTGATCGTTGGCCTGTGCCAGCTTAAACATCTCTATGTAACTCCCGGTCTGTACATGGGCCGAAGCTAAAATGCCGCCGCTGCCCCCGTGAAGCAGGCTGGTATAGAAAAAGGCGTCCTCCCCGCAGAGTATGGTAAAGCCGGGCGGCGGATCCAGCAGCAGCTCCATGGTTTGGTGTATATCGCCGGAAGCGTCCTTTAAGCCCACTATATTGGGTATCTCGGCCAGGCGGCGCAGGGTGGCGTTTTCTATAACGCGCCCGGTGCGGTAGGGTATGTTATAGATGATTATGGGTTTATCCGTAGCCCCGGCCACTGCCTTAAAATGCTGATATATGCCTTCCTGGCTGGGGCGGTTATAGTAAGGGCATACGGAAAGAATGCCGTCTGCATGGTGCTTCTCCGCCAGATCCAGCTGATGCAGCAGCTTTTGCGTATCATTGCCACCCAGCCCAATTATCACAGGCATGGAGGCGGGCTTGTATTCCATGGTAGCGGCCAGCACCCGCTCGTATTCGGCGGCGCTTACGGTGGGGGATTCCCCGGTGGTCCCCATAGGCACCAGCCCCGCAATATCCAAAGACGTATAATGCTCCACCAGCCTTTTATAAGAAGGCAGATCCAGTTCGTTATCCTTAAAGGGCGTTATCAGCGGCACCCAGATACCCTTAAGCTCCATAGATACCAACTCCTTTGCCGCGTGGCGGCATTATTTTATACTTATATTATGTAGCCAAAGCCAAAATCCTACCGCGGGCAAAATTTTATTTTCTTGCCAGCCTGCATTTAAAGTGATATATTATACTAGGAATAATTTTGATAAACGCAAATACATATCCTTTGCCGCATTTATTTTTACTTCTATTTTTGGGGGTGCGACTATGTTGTCCGCTTGGGAAGCCATTTTATTGGGCCTGTTGCAGGGGCTTACGGAATTTTTGCCTGTTTCCAGCTCCGGGCATCTGGTGATAGCCCAACATTTTTTGGGCATAGAACAGCCTATGCTCGCCTTCGATATAGCCGTGCATCTGGGCACTTTAGCGGCTGTTATAGCCGCCTTTTGGGGGGATGTAAAGGCTTTGCTTAAAAAGCCCTTTTGCAAGACGACGCTGCTGCTGATAACCGGCACCATACCCGCCGTGGCGGCTGCTCTGTTGCTGGAGGATCATATAGACGCCATGTTTTCCTCCATGACGGCGGTAGCCATGGCGCTGATATTCACCGGCATACTGCTGCAAAACTCGGATAATTTTCGCGGCCGGGGCCGTATGGAAGATATGAGTCAAAAAAACGCGCTTATAGTTGGCTTGTTTCAGGCGGCCGCCATCGTGCCCGGCCTTTCCCGCTCCGGCGCTACAATTTTCGGTTCCTTATTTGGCGGTTTGGACCGCGCGCAGGCGGCCCGTTTTTCCTTTTTGCTTTCCATACCGGTGATATTGGGCGCGGCCTGCAAGCAGCTTCTGAATATGAGGCATACGGCTGAGTTTAGCCTGCACTGGACATATTTGCTGGGCGCGGCGGTGGCCGCTTTGGCCGGTTATGCGGCCATACGTATTTTTTTAAAGCTGCTGGGCAAAAGGAGCCTGCGCTATTTCGGCTACTATTGCTGGGCATTGGCCGCGCTTGTTACGGTGGCCGGTTTGCTGGGCAGGTAATAGTGGCGCTTTTCACCCCGGTGGTCAGGTAGTTTAGTAGTTTTGTAATAGTGTGATATGCTAGCAGTATCAGATATTTTGCGTAAAGGTGGTTATATGGCAAAAACCTCCGGCAAGAAAAAAAGCCCGCGTTCACCGGCGCGGCCGGCGGCCTCCCGCCGCAAGGAGCCCTTTTCCCCGAGGGCTTTGGAGATAACGGGCATCGCCGTAATAGCATTGGCGCTGCTGCTTTTATGCTGCATAGCATTGGCTCCGGCGGCGGGCGAGGATATAAATGCCCTGGGCGCGGTAAGCCTGCTGCTGCTGGAGCTTATGCGCTTTTTGGCCGGTAACGCGGCCATAAGCCTGCCCTTGTGCCTGCTTACCTACGGCGCTTTGCTGATACTGGGGCGCTATAAAGCTCAAAGCGGAATAAAGCTGGGCGGGTTGATAACGCTTTGGGCAGCTCTGCTGGGCCTGTTTTCTCTTTCCCTGCCCTTGCTGCGCTTCCCGGATTATATTTCCAAAGCGGCCCTGGGCGAGGGCGGCGGCTTTATAGGCGGCCTTATATCCTATGTATTACAAAAGGCCTTCGGCTACGCGGGCAGCCTTATAGTTTTGATAGCCTTGGCCGTTATCGGCCTGCTGCTGTTTACGGAAAGTTCCCTTACGGATATGCTGCGCGGCCTTTTTTCCGCAATAGGCTCTTTTTTCGGCCGCCTGCGCGCCGGCGCGGAGAGCCCGGCTAAAAACCGCCGGGATAATTTGCCGGAAGGGCAGGAACCCCGCCGTCGCCCGCCGCTTATCATCAGCCACGACGACCCGGCCCCCATGATCACCGAACCGCGGGAAGCGGAGGCTTCTTTACCGCCTTTGCCCAACCGTTTTTCCGCGGAGTATTTGCCGGATATAGACGCTTTTGGCGAAAACGTCGGGGCGGAAAAGCCGAAACCCGCGCGGGCCAAAAAAAATCCTTCCCCGCGGAGGGAAGAAGCGGCAAAAGCGGATGATATCCCCATAAACATGGGGAGCGGCGAAGATATTTCCGCCTACCGCCTGCCTCCCGTGGAACTGGTGGAAAGCGGGGTAAAAATTAGGAATCCGCAGCAAAACAAGGCCATAACCGATTCCATAGCTTTGCTGGAGAACACCCTGGGCAATTTCGGCGTAAAGGCCACTGTAACGCAGGTGGTGGCCGGGCCTGCCGTTACCCGCTACGAATTGCAGCCCGCGCCCGGGGTAAAGGTGGCGCGCATAGTAAGCCTTTCCGACGATATTGCGCTGGCGCTGGCCGCCACGGCTGTGCGCATAGAAGCGCCTATACCGGGCAAAAGCGCTATCGGCATAGAGGTGGCGCGCAATCAGATAGATACCGTCTATTTCAGGGAGGTGCTGGAAAGCCCGGAATTCGTCGCCGGGGAATCCAGGATATCCTTTGCGCTGGGCAAAAACATCGGC
>WRIA01000015.1 GCA_009782975.1 Clostridiales bacterium | reverse complement strand
TTCGGATCATATTACTATCATTATAAATTATGAATTATGCATTGCTCTTCAAAAGTCCTTTTTCCGCAAAACTAATACACTTGCCGCCCGCCGACACGATATGATCCAGCACCGTTATACCCAAACCGCCCAAAAGCGCGGTCAGTTGATTTGTTGCCGCTATATCGCCGGAGGAGGGTTTAAGGCTGCCGCCGGGGTGGTTATGACACAAAACCACGCTTACGGCCCGGCAACGCAGGGCCGCCTCCGCCACCGCCCGCGGTTCCAGGCCCACGCTGTCCGGGGCACCTTCGCTCAATTTTACCGCCCGTATCACCTTATTTTGCGCGTCCAGGCAAATAAGGTAAACGGCCTCCCTTTCCTCGCCGATAAAAAGGTTTACAACATAAGATAAAAGCTCCTTGCGGTCGTTAAGCGCGTTTTGGGGTTTGCTGCGCGCCACTTGGTAATATCGCCACAGATCCGGCAGCAGTGTCAGCAACAGCGCCGTATGCTCTCCTAAACCGCTTTGCTGCCGCAGATCCTCGTAATCGGCATCCAGCAGGCCGGGTAGCGAACCGTAGCGCGCTATAAGGCTGTGGGCCAGGGCATTGGTATCCCCGCGGGGCAAGGCATAATAGAGCAGCAGCTCCAAAACCTGATGCTCGCTGAAGGAATCCAGGCCATCTTCCAAATAACGCTCTTTAAGACGCCGGCGGTGACCGGCATGTATATTATCCGTCATAGCCTGTAATTAGGGGCTTCCTTGGTTATCTGCACATCATGAGGGTGGCTTTCCTTCAGGCCCGCCGCGGTTATGCGTACAAAGCGGGCTTCCCTTTGCAGGGCCGCTATATCCGGCGTACCGCAATAGCCCATGCCGGAGCGCAACCCGCCTGTAAGCTGGAACACGGTTTCGGCAAGCGGCCCTTTAAAGGGCACACGGCCTTCTATGCCTTCGGGCACCAGTTTGTCGCTGCCTTCCTGAAAGTAGCGGTCGGAGGAGCCTTCCTTCATTGCGCCTATGCTGCCCATGCCGCGATACACTTTAAAGCTGCGTCCCTGGTATATCTCTATTTCTCCGGGGCTTTCCTCCGTGCCGGCCAGCAAACTGCCCAGCATAACGCTATCCGCCCCGGCGGCCAGCGCCTTTACTATATCGCCGGAATACTTTATGCCGCCATCCCCTATTATCGGCACATCATGGGCGGCGGCCGCGCTGGCCGCGTCGTAGATGGCGGATATCTGGGGTACGCCTATACCCGCTATGACCCTTGTTGTGCAGATGCTGCCGGGGCCTACCCCTACCTTAACGCTATCCGCTCCGGCGGCTATAAGATCCCGCGTGGCCGCTCCGGTGGCTACATTGCCGGCCACCACATCCAGGTGGGGGAAGCCCTCTTTTATGGCCGTCACCGTGCGCAGCACATTTATGGAATGGCCGTGGGCCGTATCTACCACCAGCGCGTCAACACCGGCATCCGCCAGCGCCTTGGCCCGCTCCATGGTATTGGATGCCGCGCCCACCGCCGCCGCTACGCGCAAACGTCCGTGGTCATCTTTGGCGGAAAAAGGATATTTAAGGTTCTTTTGTATATCCTTAATTGTAATAAGCCCGCACAAATTGCCTTCTTTGTCCACCAAGGGCAGCTTTTCCACCTTATGTTTTTTAAGTATCTCCTGTGCCTGAGTCAAATCGGTGCCCACCGGCGCGGTTATCAGGTTCTTTGATGTCATTACCTGAGCTATGCGCTGGCTGTAATCGGTCTCGAAGCGCAGATCCCGGTTGGTAAGGATACCCACCAGCTTGTTTTTTACGGTTATGGGCACGCCGGAGATATGGTATTGCTCCATTATCTTAAGGGCATCGGCTATGGTATGATCCGGGCTTAAAAAAATGGGGTCGATGATAACGCCGTTTTCCGAGCGCTTTACCTTGTCAACCTCAAATGCCTGCTGTTCTATGCTCATATTTTTGTGGATAACGCCTATGCCGCCTTCCCTGGCCATGGCTATGGCCATGCGCGAGGTAGTCACTGTATCCATACCGGCCGAGACCAGCGGTATGTTAAGGGATATACGGCGGGAAAAGCGTGTGCGCATATCCACATCCTTTGGCAAGATCTCGGAGCGCGCCGGTACCAGCAGCACATCATCAAAGGTCAGGCCCCGGGCCAGAAATTTTTGGTCGCCTTCCGTGGCGAATTGGCACAGGCTAAGTTCGTTTTTAGGCTCCAACTCTTTTCCCTCCTTGCCGGTAAGACCGGTTTTCTCTATAGTATATCATAAATTTGCCATGCAGACAATCCTGCATATTATAGATTTTTGCCGGCGGCCCAAGAGGGTTTTATATTACCGGTAAATCAAAAAATGTTTGCGAACCTAAATAAAATATTCGCGAAGTTAAACATTTTGTTTAGGAAGTTAAACATTTAGATCGTGTTGTAGAGGTTTATCCGTATTGCGGCAAAAAAACAAGGCGGGGATTTATTTTCCCTGCCTTGCGCGGCTTTTCTGTTAAGGCGGCCGCCGGTTTGATGCTTATTTCGTCGTCGCGGGTACTACCGGTCTTTTATGCGGTATGCCGCCTGTATAAACCCTCCGAATACGTCGTGGCTGAAGGTAAAGCCCTGCTTAAGATAAAAATCCAGCGCCTTGCCGTTGCCGTTGGAGATATATACGAATGTCGTATCTACATCAAAAAAGCTTGTAAGCCATTCCATAGCCTGCTTAAGCAGTTTTGCCCCCAGCCCGCAGCCGCGGTAGCCATCCCGCACATACAGGTGGTTAAGACAACCCACCCTGGCCGGAAGCTTATCCCATTTAGGATAAAAGCCCAGCGCTTCCTCCCCATCCTTTACCGGGGCCCATTCCGGTATGGCGCTTTTATCGCCGCCCTCCACATTTTCTATGGTGGAAAAAACATAGGCTACGGGCGTATCGCCGTCCTTTGCTACAATAAGCTGGTTAAGCGGGGAATTGATAAAGGTGGAAAGCAGACGGGTCTCATAATTCATGGCGTCGAACAGCTCCGGCGCAATTATGGCCTGCGCTTTCTGAAAAGCCATCAATTCGTTGCAAAGGCCGCGGCATTGTTCGGTATTGCCGTCTTTTACCACCTCTATGGTGATATTACGCGATGATTTTTCTTTCATGCCCGGCTCCCTTGTTTTTTATGCTTTAATAAACCGCCCGCCCGGCGCGCCCGTTATCTGCCCGTCTTTGGCAACGGTGCGGCCGCGCAGTATGGTCTGTACGGCACGGCCCTTTACGCGCCAGCCGTCGAAGGGCGTTACCTTGCTTATGCTGTGCAGATCTTCCTTGCGTATGGTGTATTCGGCCTGCGGGTCTATTATAGTGATATCCGCGTCCGTGCCGGGCAAAAGCGAGCCTTTACGCGGGTACAGGCCATACAGCTTGGCGGGGTTTTCCGAAAGTATGGCCGCCAGTTGGTTTATGGTCAAACGACCCTCGCTTACGGCGTTTATCATCAGCGGGGCCAGGGTCTCCACACTGGCCATACCGGCCGGCGCGGTAGCAAGGCCGCCGGCTTTTTCTTCCTCTGTATGGGGCGCGTGGTCGGAACAGACCAGGCTTATTACCCCCCGGCTTAATCCGCGCCACAGATCTTCCATATCCCGGCGGGTCTTTACCAGGGGATAAACCTTCATAAGCGGGCCTACCCGCGGATAATCCTCGTCGCACAGTGTAAGGTAGTGAGGGCAGGTCTCCACGCTTACGGGCAGGCCGGCGGTTTGGGCGGCGGCGATGATATCGACGCCTTCCCCCGCGCCTAAGTGCAGTATATGCAGCTTGGCCCCGCTTAGCTTGGCTATGGCTATGGCCGTGCGTATAGTGGTACATTCGGCCTCCGCCGGGCGGCATTTAAGGAAGGCGGCATAGCTTTCGTCCGAACCGCAGCGTTCCGCTTCCGCAAAAAGAGCCTTTATAAGATAAAAATTCTCCGCGTGTACGGCTACCTGCTTGCCGGTTTTGGCTATCACCTTGAACATATCATATATCTCCCCGTCCAAAAGTGGCGGCACCACGTCCTTCATCTGCGGGTCGTAGTTATAGATAAGCTGATATGTATTGCTGTCTACGGCATAGCCCCAAAAGAACTTGAAGGCTATGGCTCCGGCGGCGGCCATGTCCTCCAACTCGCGGACATTTATATTGCCCAGCGCCAGCCCCCACAAGGCAAAATCCACATGGGCTTTTTGCTCTAAAAACCGGGCGCTTTCCTCCAGTATGCGGGCATTATATATGGCAGGGCTGGTATTGGGCATCTCGAACACGGTGGTAAGGCCGCCGCAGGCCGCCGCCATGGTGGAATGGAAAAAATCCTCCTTGTAGCGGGCGGCGTTAAGACCGTCGCGGGAATGTACATGGGTATCTATCAGGCCGGGCAGCACATAGTTGCCCCGGGCGTCTGTCAGCTGCCCCGCTTCGCCGCCCAGCGTTTCACGGCTTACCGCCGCTATTTTGCCATCCTTTATGTAAATATGCGCCGGATAACTCTCCTTGGCGTTTACCAGCGTACCGTTGATTATAACATGATCCCATTCCATGGTTTTACCTCCTTAAGTACGGATAATAAAGATGAAGTTCGCGCCTTACAAGGGGAAATCCTGCCGTCAGGCAGGAATAGCGGCCGTAAAGAAGAATATTCATAAAATAATGGTCGATCGGTATCCCATACTAGGGAGGATGATAATATGTCGGAGATTTTGGCACGCTCTAACCGTAACATGGTCGTCGAAAATATGTATCGCGGCTCGGTGGTGATGATAGGCGCGGAGGGCCACATAAAAGCCTATTGCGGCGACAGCCATCACATGACTTATATGCGCTCGGCGGCCAAGCCGCTGATGGCCACGGTGCTGCTGGAAAGCGGCGCGGCCAAGGCTTTTGGCCTAAGCGATGCCGAGCTGGCCGTTACCTGCGGTTCGCATATAGGCGCGCCGGAGCATATACAGGCCGTTACCGGCATCCTGGATAAGCTGGGCTTAACGGAGGATGCGCTTACCCTGGGGCCGGATCTTTCTTTGGATATCAAACTGCGCGAGCAGCGCCTGGCGGATCATGTTAATCCCCGCAAGATATTCCATAACTGCTCCGGCAAGCACGCCGGTATGCTGGCCCTGTGCCGACATATGGGTTGGGATACAGCGGAATACCAGGCCAAAGATCATCCGGCGCAGCAAATGCTGCTGCGCACGGTGGCCGATTTTTGCGGCTTATATTCCACCGATATAATGCTGGGCGTGGATGGCTGCGGCGTGCCGGTTTACGGTATGCCCCTGTATCACATAGCTATGGGCTATTATAATCTGTGCAACAGCGAACAGCAGGGCGGAGCGCGCAGCAAGGCGGCCAAAGGAGTGCTGGACGCTATGGGCGCTTGTCCCCAAATGATAGCGGGAGATGGGCATTTTTGCACGGAGCTTATACGTAACACCAACGGGCGCATTATTGGCAAGCTGGGCGCGGACGGCGTTTATTGCGCGGCGGAGCGCGAAGGCGGCTGGGCCATTGCCGTAAAAATAGAGGACGGCAATGTGGCCGTAATACCGGCGGTGGTCATACGCGCCTTCAGGCAGATGGATATACTCTCGGAGGAGGAGCATCAATCCCTGCGCCATTTCGCGGTGCGGGAAATATTGAATTGCCGCGGGGAAAAGGTTGGCGAAACCAAAGCGGCTTTCCATATGGAGCTGGTATAAGATGAATATATGGCAGTCCTTTGCCCCGGATATACGTTGCCCCGCTATCACAGATATACCCCTGGATAAGCTTAAGGAGCGCGGTATTCGGGGCCTGCTGTTCGATCTGGATAATACCATTACCGAATGGCGCAGGGACGAGGTAGAAGAACCCACCAGGCAGTGGCTGCATAATTTGGGGGAGCAAGGATTCAGCGCCTGCATAGTTTCCAACAATAGCAAGCAGCGGGTAAAAAAAGTGGCAAAGCAGTTGGATATGCCCTGCCTTTATTCCGCGGCCAAGCCGCGCCGCAAAAGCTACAGGCAGGCCGCGGCTTTGCTTAAACTGCCGCCGCAGCAGCTGGCTATGGTGGGAGATCAGCTGCTTACGGATGTGCTGGGCGGCAACCGGGCCGGGCTTACCACCATCTTTGTACAATATATTCAGCCCAAAGAGCATTGGGGCACCACCCATATCTTCAGGCCCCTGGAGCGCTGGCTTATGAAGCGGTTTGACGGGCAATAGCCGGAAGTAGATCAATGGCAGAGCGGATAATAGAACTTGATATAACGGGCTTAACGGCTAAAGGAGACGGCTTGGGCAGGCATAACGGCTTGGCCGTGTTCGTGCCCGGCGCTTTGCCGGGGGAAAGGGTGCGGGCCGGTCTGGAGCAGGTAAAGAAGAACTATGCCCGGGCCATGTTGACGGAAATATTGCGGCAGTCGGGGGATCGCGTATTACCCGCCTGTCCGTTTTTTGCTAAGTGCGGGGGCTGCGTTTTACAGCACCTGGCTTATAAGGAGCAACTGGTCTGGAAAAGGCGGTGGCTAAAGGATGCTCTGCTGCGCGTGGGCGGCCTTAAAGCGGAGGTTTTGCCCGCTATAGGGGCAAAACGGCAAACGGGCTACCGCGACCGGGCGCAGTTGCATTGCGCCTGGCAAAACGGCAGGCTAAAACTGGGTTTTTTTGCCCACGGCAGCCATGAACTGACCAAGGGAGCATCTTGCTTGCTTTTGCGCCCACTGCTGACGCGGATAGCCCGTTTGCTTACGGAACTGCCGCCGCACACGGCGGAGCTTTTGGCCCCCTTGCGTCATGCGGCCTTGCGCTGCGACAGCCGGGGCGAACAGGCCATGCTAACCTTGGTGGGGGAGATGGAGCAGCCCGGCCAAAAGCTCTTGGCTCTGGCCGCCGGGCTTATGGAGCGCGAACCCCGTTTGGTTTCCGTATGGGCAAACCGGGGCAAGGCGGTTTACGGCATTTACGGAGCTAACTGGTGCAAGCTGGCCGGCGCCGAAAAACTGCCGGACAGCATGGGCGATTTGCGCTTGAGTGTATCCCCCGGCGCTTTTACTCAGATAAACAGCCCCCAGGCAAGGCTGCTGTACGAAGGCGTGGCCCATTACGCGGCTTTAAGCGGCTGCGAAACGGTGCTGGACGCCTATAGCGGGGTAGGTTCTGTTGCGCTTTATCTGGCGGATAAGGCTCTTTTTGTAACGGGAGTGGAGGAATACGCCCCGGCGGTGGCGGATGCAGTGGCCAACGCTAAGTTGAACGGTATCACAAATTGCCGCTTTACGGCAGGGCGCGCGGAGGATGTCCTGCCCCGTCTTAAGGCGAAGGGGTTTTGTGCCCGGGTGGCGGTGGTGGATCCTCCACGGGCCGGTTGCGCGGCCCCGGCACTTAAAGCCTTAGCGGAGATTAAGCCCAAACGCATAGTATATGTTTCCTGCGACCCGGCTACCCTGGCGCGGGACGCGCGGCAGCTTGCGCTGTCTGGTTATACATTAACGCAAGCCCAGCCGCTGGATATGTTCCCCCACACGGGCCATGTGGAGGCTATAGCCTTGCTGCAACGCCCCGAACTATAAAACTATCCTTTGTATGCAGGGAATATTGGTTTTATATAAAATATATATATCAGTTGATACAAGCAGACCCAAAATAAAAAGGAGGAAAATCTCATGAAAACCACATCCAAGAAACGCAGATCCATCCTGCTCGTCCTGACACTGGCTTTAAGCATCTTCGTGGCACTGCCGCTGCTGGCCCAGGCGGCGGACGGCCCCATCGAAGTAACCATGAATCCTGTGGGCGTTAACTACATGCTTAACCAGACAGCAGTACCTCTTAAAGCGACGTTTTATTACAGTGGAGGTACAGAACAGCCTTATGCTAATTATCCGATCAAAGTGCAGTGGTATTGGAGCACGACCGATTCTAATACCGGCCGCAGCAACGGACAGGGGGAGACCGTTATTGAGAATTGGCTCACCATGCCATTTGAGTATCAGACCACGTTGA